>JBBIHT010000009.1:0-16617 GCA_037446845.1 Geothrix sp.
AGGGGCGACTTGTCCCGGGGGTCCAGCTTGCCGCTGGTGGGGTGGTTGGTCACAGGGTGATCCTTGTTCTTGTCCTTGTGGCAGCCCAGGCATTTGTCCTGGATTTCACCTCTGAGAAAACCCTTCGTGTCCCCGCCATGGGATTGGTGGCAAAGGCTGCACTTGCCTTCCATAACGGGCTTGTGCCGCGAGGTGGCCTGGGTGGCGGCGGTACGCAGGGTCTCATGGCACTTGAGGCACAGATCCTTGGCGTTGCTACGGAGCAGGCTCTTGAGGGTGGAGGCGTGGGGCGCGTGGCAGACCATGCACTTGCCCTGCACCACGGGCGGATGGGGGAAGGCCTTCTTGGCGGCGTTGGCCACCGACTCGTGGCACATAAAACAGAGATCCGGCTGGGGGGTAGCGAGGTTGAAGGGCTTGTCGGGGGTGGCCTCACCATGGCAGGTATCGCAGGCGCCCTCGGCCACCGGCGGGTGAGCGGTGCCCTTGAGCATGCCGCCGTGGTCAGACCCATGGGGATCATGGCAGGTGGCGCACTGCCGGGCATTCACGGGCAGGCCCTTGTGCTTTGGCTGGAGGGCCTCCGAATCGTGGCAGGTGATGCACAACTCTTCCACAGGCAGCACCAGGCCGCGGGGCTGATCGGCCGTGTGGTGACCGTGGCAGCCCAGACATTCCCCATCCTTGGCGGGAGGGTGGACATGCTTCATGGCCAGTTTTTCGCCGATGGCAATGTGGCAGGTGATGCACAGTTCAGGTGGCTTGGCGCGGAGCAAAGCTTTGGTTTCCGTCTGATGGGGCTCATGGCAGTCCCGGCAGAGCCCCTGCTTGAAGGGGCTGTGAGTCCAGATCTTGGGATCCGACTCGGGCGTGTGGCAGGTGAGGCAAACCCCACTCTTTGGGGCCTGCAGCAAGGCTTCCTGTCGCGAGGTGTGCGGCTGATGGCAGGCCATGCACTCCCCTTCTCTGAAGGGGGGGTGCTGGGTGCGGCCTGTCAGGGGCTTCAGGGCATCGTGGCAGTTCTGGCAAAGACCTGGTACGGGTTCTGCCAGGTTCAGGCCGCCCCTGTCGTTGGGCGAGGTGTGGCAGTTGTCGCAGCTCTCGATGAAGGGCGGATGGGCGTTGGGTCGGATCAGCTTGGGGCGGGTGGAACCGTGCGGTTCGTGGCAACCCGTGCAGTCCACGCCCTGGAGGGTGGCGCCCTTGTGTTTGGCGGCCAGGTCTTTGCCGCCAAGCTCGTGGCAGGTGCCGCAGGTGTCCACCACCTTGGGGGTGAGCAGCAAAAAGGGCTGGGCTTCGGAGTGGGCTCCATGACAGCTGGTGCAGGCACCCTGTTCCACGGGCGCATGGGTGCCCTGGAACATGTCCTTCCGCTCGTGACAGCGGTAGCAAAGATCGGGCGGATCCTGCTTCAGGAACCTGGGGCCATCCCCACCATGGGCTTCGTGGCAGAGGAGGCAGGAACCCTGGCCCTTGACCGGTGCATGATCGTGACCCTTGCCCAATAGATCTTTGTGGCAGGCAAGGCAGAGTTCCGGCACCTGCTGGCGGAGGTATTTGTGGCTGGGCCCCCCGTGGGGTAGATGACACACGGTGCATTGGCCTTCCCGCACGGGAGCATGAAGGGTCTTCTTCTCCACCACTGCCTTATGGCAATCCCCACAAAGGGGCAACTGGCCCTGCTTGAGAAGGGAGGGCTGGTCCGAGGCGTGAGGGCTGTGGCACTCCCAGCATTGGCCCTCCTTCACGGGGCCATGGGGCGTGGCCGAGGGCGCCATGGCGGTGTGGCAGGTGCGGCAGAGGTCCCGGGGCTCCTTCTTCAATACATGTTTCACCGCGCTCTGGTGGGCGCCGTGACACGCCAGGCAATCCCCCTTCGCGGCCGGTGCGTGTTTGGATCTGCCCTTGAGCAGGTCCTCATGGCAACGGAGACAGAGCTGTTCCTTTGGGTCTACCAGCAGCTTCGGATTGGCAGACGCGTGATGCTGGTGGCAATCGAGGCAGGAACCCGCTTCGAAGGGTGGATGCAGAAATTCCTCCCGCTTGCCAGGGTCATGGCAGGTCACGCACAGACTGGGGACTGGCGTCTGCAGAAGGCCCTCGCCGTTGGCCGCATGGGCGGCGTGACAACTGAGGCACTGGCCATCCTGCACGGGTGGATGGGGGTGCTTTGCCCCTTCGGTGGCGGCGTGGCAATTCCGGCAAAGCCCGGGAGGAGGCTCCACCAGGTTGGCTTCGCCCTTGGGACCAGGCGCATGGCAGGTACTGCAATCGCGTTCGGCGAAAGGCGTGTGCTCCTGGTCGCGAAGCATCCCCTTGGCCTTTGAGCCATGGGGGTTGTGGCAGTCCACACAAGCCTCTGGCCGCACCGCCAGCCCCTTGTGGACGCTGTTCAGGTCGGCGGGCTCATGGCAGGTCCCACAGAGTTCGGCCGGCTTGGCATTCAGCAGGTGGTCGCCAGAGCCGACATGGGGTGCGTGGCAGGTGAGACAGGACTCCTTTGCGGCGGCATGGCCGTGGGGCAGGGCGATCCGTTCGGCGATGGGCGCATGGCAGGAAAGGCAGAGCGGTTGGGTCTCCTGTTTGAGGAGGAGCTTGCGGCCCGTGTCGTGGGCGCCGTGGCAGGCGAGGCATTCGCCTTCCGACGCGAAACGATGGGGTGTTGCCTCTCCGTCCCGCTCCTGCAATTTTTTGTGGCAGATGGTGCAGAGGGAGCGCCCGCCCGCAGCATGGAGGATATTCGCGTTGGCGCCGCCGTGGTCCTGATGGCACCACTTGCAACGGCCTTCCCTCAGCGGCTTGTGGGCGGTGGGGGAGTCCATGAGTTTGGCTGCAGGTGCGTGGCACTTGATACAGGCCCCGCCTCGGGCCGGTGCGGCCAGACTGGGCAGAGTGGTCCCCACTGCCATCAGCAGAAGCATGGGGACGAATCGCCGAGTAAAAAGATTCATGACCTTTAGGACCTTTTACTTCTAAAGGATACCAACCCTGGGGTGGAGCCTGGTTCCTGCCCCGGGCAAGGTGATGGGAATCACCGACGACAGGCTGTCTGTCTGTGATTTCGAAGTTTGCGGAGAGAGGGGGATTCCCTCCGGGGCCACCGCTGCGCGGCGTCCCCTCCGGCCGCACGAATCGCTCGGCTTTCTGTCCCGGGCTCGGCAGCCCCTGGGGCTACCGCACCCGGGCCAAAACGAAAGCCGGCGATTCAGTGATTTCGAATCCCCTCCGGGCAGCATGAAAGAAGCCGCCTTGCGACGGCTTCACTGGCGGAGAGAGGGGGATTCGAACCCCCGGTACTGGTTTACCCAATACACTCGCTTAGCAGGCGAGCCCGATCGGCCACTCCGGCATCTCTCCAAGGCCTTCCAGATTAGCGGCGGGGCCGGGTTGACACAAGGCTTCTTGCCGGGAGCCCCTCAGCGACTGTGGCTCAGGGATTTCTTTGTGAAGTGGCGGAGGGAGAGGGATTCGAACCCCCGGTGAGCTTGCACCCACGCTAGTTTTCAAGACTAGAGCCATCAACCGCTCGGCCATCCCTCCGGATGGTCAAAGTTTGCCATGACCCGGGAGGACCGTCCATTTGAGCACCCCAACGCCTGGGGACGGGTTCCCATGGTGTCCTTTGGAACCGGGAGGCCCCTTGCGAGTGCGCGAAGGTCCGGCTGCCCATCGCCCACGCCCTTCACAAGGCGCTAGCGTTGGTCCCATCCCTCAGCCGCCCGGTAGCTGTGGTAGCGATCGCTGCCGAGGATGAGATGGTCGGCCAGGGGCACGCCCAGGGATTCGCCGGCGGCCTGGAGCCTGCGGGTGAGCTGGGTGTCTTCGCGGCTGGGGGTGGGATCGCCGCTGGGGTGGTTATGGAAGGCCAAGGCCGTGGTGGCCCCATAACGGAGGGCTTCGCGGAAGAATTCCCGGGGGCTGATGAGGGTGGCTGTGGCGGTGCCCTGGCTGAGGATGCGCTCAGCCAGCAGGTCGCCTTTGGCGTTCAGCGCCAGCAGGCCGAACCGTTCCTCCGTCCAGCCCTGGCATCTCGGCAGCAGGTAGGTGCCTGCGACGCGGGGGCTGGTGATGCGGGGGGCTTCGGTGCGGCGCTGGCCCCGGCGGGCCAGTTCCAGGGCGGCCCACAACTGGCCAGCCTTGGCGGGGCCAAGGCCGGGTTGCTCCAGCCAATCGTTCAGACCCAGGGCCAGCAGCCCTGCCACGCCGCCCGTGCGACCAAGCACCTCCTGGGCCAGCTCCACGGCGCTCTGGCCCCGGCGACCTGTGCCCCAGAGCAGGGCCAGGAGTTCGGCATCGGCCAGGCCTTCACCGTGGCCCGCCAGCAGCCGTTCCCTGGGTCGCTGGTCGGGAGATAGATCGAGAATACGCATGGGTGCTCCAAAGGGGGCCAGGGTTGCTGGGGAGGGCAGGGGCTCCGGGAACACGGGACGGCCCCTTCGTTTCGCCGGGTGAAAGGCCGAGTCGCGATGGGGATCAACGCCCTTGTTCAGCAGGAGGTCCAGGCACCGAGGAATGGCCGGTACCAGAGCATGTCCACCGTGCCCGACAGGGTCAGGCGCAGGCATAGGGTTTCCCGGCCGTGGTGGAGGAACCACACATTGGCGGTGGCGCGGCGCTGGGGCATGACGGTGATGGGACGGGGCTTCCCACCCCGCCAGCCGCTGCCCGCTAGGCTGGGCGGCAGGGGCACGGTGGCAGGGCGGCCCCAACGCACGCCCGCGGGGAAACTCAGGGACAACTCCGCTTCGGGCTGGTCGGCGCTGGGCCGGAGGACCACGGGGCGCTGCCGGGCCGCGGCCAGCCGGAAGGCCATGCGGAGGGTCCTGTGCAGCTCCTGGCGGGCCATCGAAAGCGGGGCGCAGAGCGTGCCCGGCAGCAGGCTGGCCAGCTGCTGGGAGCAGCGGAACCGGAGGTTTTCAGTGGCGGAGTGCATCAGACCCTCGTCCAGCGGCGCAGATCCCGGCGCCATCGGAGCACCTTCAAGCGCCCGTGGTTGGAGAGGCGCAGGCACAGGGCTTCCTGGCCGGTGTTCAGGAACCAGGTGCTGGCCAGGGCGGTGTGACGGGGCGTGACGGTGAGCAAAGGATGGGCTTCGCCGGTGGCGCTGGCCACCGTGGGGGCATCCATATCCGGTGGCAGTGGAATGTGGGCGGGCTTGCCCCACTTCACGCGGCGCCCGAGTTGCACGGGCAGATGTTCCCCGGCGCCCGAGGCCCTGCCCAAGGCCACCGTGACATTGCTGCCCCGGGCCCGGGCGAGGGTGAAGGCCTGTTCCAGGCTGCCGCGAATCTCCTGATAGGCGGCGGATAGCTCGGTACTGCCTGAGTCCCAGGAGACGGTGCCCACTATGGCCAGAATGCCTGCCACGGCCAGGGCCAGGGTAAGTTCCAGCAGGGTGGTGCCCTGCTGGCGGAGACGGCGGCAGCCTGGATTCACGGCAGCCTACTGGTGCCTGGCGACCGCGGCCCGCGGCGCGGTGACGGGCACCGGACGCGCGGCGGTCACCCCCAGGTACGGCCTCAGCTTGGCGAAGGACTTCTCGCCGATGCCCTTGACATTCATGACTTCCTCGGGACGCTGAAAACCGCCGTGCTGCTTGCGAAAGGCCACGATGCGCTCGGCGGTCTTCTGCCCCACCCGGGGCAGCTGCATCAGTTCTGTGACGGTGGCCTGGTTCAGGTTCACGGGCCGTTGGGGTGCCCGGGGTGCCCGGTTGGGCGTGGCGGAGAGCGGTAGGGCCAAGACGAGGGCCAGGGCCAGATGGGTGAAGGGGTTGGACATGAGTGCCTCCTTTCAGGCAAGGAGATACAGATCGAGGTTCATGCCAAATCGGAAGTTATTGAATTTGTTAAATATATCATTTTTCATAAAATGTATTGTGTAATCAAACAAGTACAATATTTTTGAAATTGATGATAATTCGAATTATTTTTATAATTGATTATTGTGCTTAAATTACGACAAAAACAATAAATAATGACACAAATTATGCTCTGGGATTCGCGGCGCCAACACCGCTATCCTGAATGGGTTCGAGGGGCGTTGCAGGACCCGGCAGATGGCTGCCAGGGATCTCAGGCTCGGACACCTCCTTTCAGGAACGGCGCTCACCTCACCCCTGCCCGGGGCCGATGAGGTGGATTCGTCCACCCTTCCTTCCCGGCCCTTCGAGGAGGTCCCCATGACCCTAGCCACCCATGACTCGATCGTCGCCGACCTGGACCTGGCCCCCTGGGGCCGCCGGGAGATCGCCATCGCCGAGGGCGAGATGCCCGCGCTCATGGCCATCCGCCAGGAGTACGCCGCGAAACAGCCGCTCAAGGGCAGTCGCATCGCAGGTTCCCTGCACATGACCATCCAGACCGCCGTGCTCATTGAGACATTGAAGGCGCTGGGCGCGGAGGTGCGCTGGGCCAGCTGCAACATCTTCAGCACCCAGGATCATGCCGCTGCCGCCATCGCCGCAGGCGGTACGCCGGTGTTCGCCGTGAAGGGCGAGAGTCTGTCCGACTACTGGGAGTACACCCATCGCATCTTCGAGTTCGAGGGCGGGGCGAACATGATCCTGGATGATGGCGGCGACGCCACGCTGTTGTTGCACCTGGGAGCCCGTGCCGAGTTGGACGCCAGCGTGCTGGATCATCCCGATAGCGCGGAGGCCCGGGTGCTGTTCGCGGCGATCCGCAAGCGCATGACCGAGCAGCCGGGCTGGTATTCCGCGCAGCTGGCAAAGATCAAGGGCGTCACCGAGGAAACCACCACGGGCGTCCACCGCCTCTACGACATGGCGAAGCAGGGCGAGCTGAGGTTTCCCGCGATCAATGTCAACGACAGTGTTACCAAGAGCAAGTTCGACAACCTGTACGGCTGCCGCGAATCCCTGGTGGACGCCATCAAACGGGCCACGGATGTGATGGTCGCGGGCAAGGTCGCCGTGATCTGTGGCTACGGCGATGTGGGCAAGGGCTGTGCGCAGGCCATGGCCGCCTTGTCGGCCCAGGTATGGGTCACCGAGGTGGATCCCATCTGCGCCCTGCAGGCCGCCATGGAGGGCTACCGCGTGGTGACCATGGAGGAGGTGTGCGACCAGGCCGATATCTTCGTCACCTGCACTGGCAACCTTCGCGTCATTACCCACGACCACATGAAACGCATGAAGCACAACGCCATCGTGTGCAACATCGGCCACTTCGACAGCGAGATTGATGTGGCCAGCCTGGAGAAGTATTCGTGGGAGGAGATCAAGCCCCAGGTGGACCATGTGATCTTCCCCGACGGGCACCGCATCATCCTGCTGGCCAGGGGCCGCCTGGTGAATCTGGGCTGCGGCACGGGCCATCCCAGCTATGTGATGAGCAGCAGCTTCGCCAACCAGACCCTGGCCCAGATCGAATTGTGGACCAGGCAGGGCGAGTACGAGATCGGTGTCTACACTCTGCCAAAGCACCTGGATGAGCAGGTGGCCCGCCTACAGTTGCGAACCCTGGGGGCCAGGCTCACGACCCTTCGTCCCGACCAGGCGAAGTACATCGGTGTGTCGGTGGAAGGGCCCTACAAGGCGGAGCACTACCGGTACTAGAAATCGGCCCGGTTCCGACAGCAGGGCGGCACGGGCCTCCCTGCTGGTACCGGATCGTGGCTCAGGGGAGCGCAGGCATGGCTGAAGACAAGAAGGAACCCTGGCTTAACCTCCTGGCGTTGACCACCGTGCTGCTGGCGGTCTGCGCGACGCTGGCCACCTTCAGGGGCGGCGGTCATTCCACTCGAACGGTGCTGAACCAGAGCATGGCCTCCGACCAGTGGGCCTACTACCAGGCCAAGGGCATCAAGGGGAACCTCTACGAGCTGGAGGCCTTGAGGCTGAAACGGGAGATCCAACTGGCCTCCAGGAACGACCTGGCCGTGCTGGCGCAGAGCCTCGCGGAGGTGGAAAAGAAGGTGGCGAAATACGACAGCGAGAAGGCCGAAATCCAGAAGGTGGCCCGCGGCTACGAAGAGGCGAAGGCTGGGGCCCAGAGGCATGGCGCCGCCTTCGGTCTGGCGGTGATCTTCCTCCAGATCGGTATCCTGCTTTCCTCCATCGCCGCCCTGCTCAAGCAGAAACCGGTTTACTACCTGGGGCTTGCCGTGGGGGTGGTGGGGATCATGTACTTCATCAACGGCTTCCTGCTCTTCCTCCCCGCCTGATGTGGGAGCTCACCGTTGCCGCGATCATCGAGCGCCACGGCCGCTTCCTGATGGTGGAGGAAACAGACGGCCATTCTCCCGACCGGGTGCTGAACCAGCCGGCGGGCCATGTGGAGCCCGGGGAATCAATCCTGGATGCCCTGCGCCGGGAGGTGCGGGAAGAGACGGGCCTGGTGATTACGCCGGAGGCCCTGGTGGGCATCTACCAGCTGCAGGCCAGGAACGGCAAGGACTACTGCCGCATCTGCTTCCGGGGCTCGGTGCCCGAGGACGCCGTGGCGCGGCCCGAGGATGCAGACATCCTCGCCTGCCACTGGGTCACCCGCAAGGGGCTGGCCACCGCCCCCCTGCGCTCCAGCCTGGTGCTTCAGTGCCTGGATGATGCGCTTGGCGGGGCGGCCTTTCCACTCAGCCTGGTGGAGGGGGTGCGGCGGGAGCGGTAGCCTGTCGTTGCCGATAGAAGGCGGCGCCGACGAGTGCCGTGAAGAGACCTGTGATCCAGGTGCCCAGGGCGCCCGCGAAGGCGCTGCCCAGGGGCGTCTGCATGGGCGCCTGGGCCTTCACGATCGCCTCGATCTGCTCCGCGCTCAGGCCCTGCTGCGCCATGCGCAGGCGGCCCAGGGCTTCCAGCTCCCTGAAGTAGCTGGGAAAGACCACCAGCGTGAATAGCAGGCTTCCCGCGAAAATGATCACTGAGGCGATGATGGACGCGCCCATGCCATGCTGCACCTGGCGCAGGTAGCCGCTGTCCACGGCGGTGCGCTTCAGCAGCAGGATCAGCACCAGGACCTGCAGCGGGATCACCAGCCAGAAGAGGAAGAGCAGGCTGGGATGGCGGTACCAGCCCGTGAAGCCCATGACGAAGGTCCATAGCACCACCAGCGACCCCAGCCAGAGGCCTGCGCGAAGTGATGGAATCATGACGCCTCCCTGGGCTGCTGGGTGGAGATTACGCCCTCGGGCCCAGATCCCCAAGGCCCAGGGCCCCAGGGGTGCCGCCCGTCTGCGTGAGGGCCCGGCGCAGGTAGCCCGCCTGGCCCAGATGAAAGGCGAGGTGGGTGGCCAGGTGCAGGAGGAAGCGCCCCGTGGGTGGCCGCACACCTCCGACCACCACGGGGAAGGGCTCCACCAACGCGGCCTCCGCCAACGACCGCAGGCCCGCTTCGATCTCGGAGGCGGTGGCCTCCAGCACGGCCACCACCCCGGCGCGGGTACCTTCCCGCTGGGCGAATTCCGCCTCGCGGTGCCGCTGATAGCCCGTTCCGCCGAGCGCAAACCCCAGGAAGTGCCGCAGGTTCCCGGCCACATGGAGGGCGAGGTTCCCCGCGCTGTTGCTGATGCCGGGGACCGTGCGCCACAGCAGCTCGTCACCAGGAAAGGCCTCGATTTCGCGGATGAAAGTCTGGAGATCGCGGCGAAGCAAGGTGAGGAGGTCAGCGGCCAGCGGTGTCATGGGCACTCCGGAGGGAAGGGAACCCGCCCCAGGTCAGGATAGACGGACGCCGACCCGAACCGTGGCCCGCCCTGCCCGAGGGTGGCTTATGCTCAAACCCATGGACCTGCAGCCCCTCCTCGATGACCTTGCTGAAGCCTCGACGCCCTTCGCGGCCCAGGGAAAGGTGGCAGGCTACATCCCGGCCCTGGCGGCGGTGGATCCCGCGCGGTTCGGCATCGCCCTGGCCACGCTGGATGGCCGGGTGATCGGTAGTGGGGACTGGCAGGAGGCCTTTTCCATCCAGAGTGTCTCCAAGGCTTTCTCGCTGGCCCTGGTGCTGGCCCGGGATGGCGAAGCACTTTGGCGCCGCGTGGGGCGGGAACCTTCGGGCAATGCCTTCAATTCCCTGGTGCAGCTGGAATACGAGAAGGGCATCCCGCGCAATCCGTTCATCAACGCCGGTGCGCTGGTGCTCATTGACCGCCTGCTGTCCCTCACGGGCGATTCCCTGGGTACCCTGCGGGCCTTCCTGCGCGCGGAAAGCGGGAATCCCGGCATCGAGGTGGATGCGCAGGTGGCCGCCTCGGAGGCTTCCCACGGCCACCGCAACGCGGCTCTGGCCCACTTCATGGCCAGTTGCGGCAATCTGGAAAACCCGGTGGACCTGGTGCTGGATCACTACTTCCGGCAGTGCAGCCTCGCCATGAGCTGTGCTGACCTGGCCAAGGCCGGGTTGTTGCTGGCCAATCACGGCCTGCGAGCGGACGGCTCACGCCTGCTCAGCCGCAGCGAGGCCAAGCGCATCAACGCCATCATGCTCACCTGCGGCACCTATGACGCCGCCGGGGATTTCGCCTATCGGGTGGGGCTGCCCGGCAAGAGCGGCGTGGGTGGCGGCATCCTGGCCGTGATGCCCGAGCGCGGCGTGCTCTGCGTATGGAGCCCCGCCTTGGATCCCCACGGCAACAGCGTGGCCGGGGTGGAGGCCCTGGATCGCTTCACGACCCTTACGGGCTGGTCGGTGTTCTAGGAGGCTGGATGGGCGAGGCGGTGGAACGGGACATGATCCTGCTGCTCGCGGATGTGAGCGGCTATACACGCCACATGGTGGAGAACCGCACGGCGGCTTTGCACAGCCAGGGCATCATCACGGAACTATTGGATGCGGTGCTTCGACAGGTGGAAATCCCCCTGGAGGTGTCCAAGCTGGAGGGAGACGCGGTGTTCATGTTCGCCGAGCGGCAGGAGTTGGCGGACTGGCAGGCCATCGGCCTGGGCGTGGGGGCGCGGCTCAACGGTTTCGTGGCAGCCTTCGACGCGAAGCTGGGGGAACTCGTCGGCTCCATGGCCTGTTCCTGCACCGCCTGCAGGAACCTGGACAAGCTGAGGCTCAAGGTGGTGGCCCATGCGGGGCGGGCCGTGCGACATTCCCTGGGGCGCTTCGAGGAGCTGACTGGGGTGGATGTGATCATTGCGCATCGCTTGCTGAAGAACTCTGTGCCGGGCAACAGCTATCTGCTGCTCACCGAGCCCGCCTTCGCCCTGCTGAGCCCGGAGCACCCGGAACGGTTTGGCGACCACTTCCTGGAGGACAGGGATCTGGGCACCCTCAAACTGAGGGTGCAGCTGCTGGAGCCGGCCGTGCCGGAGGGTGCCGCCCAGCCCCACGGTGTGATGCCCCGGATGAAAACCCTGGTCAGGATCGCCCGGTGGCGCAGCCGGGCCTGGACCGCCCGCACCCGGAGCCGAGTCACCGCCGGGGCCGCAGCAGCCAGGCGGACCAGGCGGTGAAACCGGCCACGGCGAGCAGGATGAGCGCGAGGCGGAGCCAGGGTTCCCCGAAGGCGAGCCGCTGGTGAATGCGGTACCCGGCCAGGGCCATCCAGGCCAGGGCACTTAGGGCCAGCAGGGGGGCAAGCGCGGTCTGGATCCCGGCCCGGGGAATGTACAGCAGGACGATCAGCACCAGGGCGCCGGTCAGCACCACCGGAAAGGACAGGCCCAGGCGCAGGGTTAGCGCCCCGAGCAGGAGCACGGCCAGGAGGGCGGGCAGGCGGCGCAGGAACATGGCATCTCCATGGGGATAGGACGACTCAACGGCGGGTCAGCAGGAGCAATCCCAGCAGGACACACAGCACACCCGTGGCCCGCAGTGCGGAAAAGGTCTCGCGGAAGACACCCACCGCGATGGGCAGCAGCACCAGGGCAGCCAGGCCGTTGACGGCCACGCCCGACCATTGCAGTGACCCGCCTGCGCGGTAGCCCAGCAGGAAGCCGACCTCGATGAGGAACACTCCCACGCCGAGGACCCCCACGGGGAGAGAGAAGACCTGGGAGGCCCAGGACCCCGCGGCCGGGGTGTAATGGAGGGGCAGGGCCAGGGCGCACAACAGGAAGGCCAGGGCGTAGGCGCCCATGAGCACCAGCATGGTGTTCGCTGCGGGGGGCACCGTCTTCTGGCCCAGGTGGTAGAGGATCGAGCCCAGGGTGGCCAGACCCAGGGGAAGGAGCCAGGGCTTCAACGGGTTTCCTCCGGAACGGCGGGGCGCCAACGGCGCCTGGCCCAGGCCTGCAGGGCTTCGGGATCCAGGAAGGTCCAGGCCAGGGCCCGGCTCTGCTTCTGCCCCTGGGCCATGGGCAGGGTGCGGATGTCCTTCGCCTCGAGCTGACGCAGGGCGCGATGCACCGCGGGCAGGTGGGCGGAGCTGGAGACCAGGGTGGTGAACCAGGCCACCTGGCTGGCCAGACCGTGACTTTCCTGGATCATGCGTCGCAGGAAACCCACCTCGCCCCCCGCGCACCACAGCTCGTGGCCCCGTCCCCCGAAGTTGCGACCCGCGCCCTCCCTGCCCAGCTTCTGCCATTTTGCCTTCGTCGCCGCCTGCGCCTCCCGCAGCGAGCCGTAGAAGGGCGGGTTGCACAGGGTCAGGTCGAAGGTTTCCTCCGGCGCCACTACCCCCTGGAAGATGGCCTGGGGATCCTGCTGGCGCCGCAGAATGATCTGGGGCGCCCCGGCCGCGTTGGCGGCGAGAATCCGCCGGGCGGAGGCCAGGGCCAGGGGGTCCACTTCCGTGCCCACGAAGGACCAGCCGTACTCCCCTCGGCCGATGAGGGGATAGATGGCGCTGGCGCCCATGCCGATGTCCAGGACGCGAATGGCTGGGCCCCGGGGAATCTGGCCACGGGTATTCGCGGCCAGCAGGTCCGCCAGGTGATGCAGGTAGTCTGCGCGCCCGGGGATGGGCGGGCAGAGACAGCCGATGGGCAGGTCCCAGCCCTGGATGCCGTAGGCCTGCCGGAGCAGAGCGCGGTTCAAGGCCTTCACGGCCTCGGGATCGGCGAAATCCACGCTGTCCTGGCCGAAGGCGTTGGGGCTCACAAAGGGGCGCAGATCGGGGGAGGCCAGCAGGAGCCCGGGGAAATCATAGCCCCGGGCGTGGCGATCGCGCGGATGCAGGCCTGGCTTGGCAGCGCGCCCTGCGGCTGCCGCTACTGGGCTTCCTTTGCGGGGGGTCGGCTCAGGGTTTTCCGCTGGCGGCATCGCCTCTGTCGAAGAGGATGCGCCATCGCCCGCCCGCCTGCCCCTGGGCCCTTTCAAGGGAAGGCCTCCGCCAGCACCGGGGGCCACCGCTTGGGGGCCTTGATGCGAAGCTGCTTGTTGACATTCATGCGGCCTGAGACCACCTCGATATCCTTCACGGAAACGCCAAACTCCCCGGCCAGGAACCGCACCATGTGATCCGTGGCCCGTCCGCCGACGGGGGCGGCCGTGACGCTGACTTTGAGCTGGTGGCCCTTCACCTTGCCGATGGCGTCCGCCTTGGCGCTGGGTTTGCCCAGAATATTCAGAATCAGCGTGTCGCCATCCCAGGCAAAACAGGCTTCGGGTGCCTTCGTCCAGGGCACCAAGGGTGGGGTAGTCGGGCGCTTGGATTTTTTCAAAAGGAGGGCCCCGGGGTGGTCCTGGGACGGGGTGGACCCAGGCCGTTCGGTCCAGTGTAGTGGGCTATGATCCTCCCATGCATGTGTCCGACCACGCCTTCCGCAGGCGTCTCCTGGAGGCACTGGCGCTGGTGCCTGGGGAGTTCCAGCCCTACCTGGAAGGGGTAGCCCTGGTGGTGGAGGACTGGCCTTCCGAAGGGCTGCTGGCGGAGCTTGGAGTTCCCGAGGGGGAAAGCCTCTACGGGCTCTACTCGGGCCGGCCGCTCACGGAAGGCCCTGCGGCATCCGGTGATCTGCCGCCTCGAATCACCTTGTTCCGGGGCCCTCTGTTGGAGGACTGTGCCGATGAGGACGACCTGCGCGAGGAGATCGCCACCACGGTCATCCACGAGATCGCCCACCACTTCGGCATTGGCGAAGCTCGCCTGGAGGAGCTGGGATGGGGCTAGATATTGCCTATGCCATCGCCCTGGGGACCCACGGATAATGGAATCTTTCGAGCGTTGTTGATCCGCAGGGGTACCGCATGGCTGCACGCAGTTGGTCCACTCTGAAGGGCGCCTTTGCCAGTTCTGTGCTGGTGGCCAACCTGATGGCCATCTTTTCCGGCATGATCCCCGTGGCGCTGGTGAAGCTGGTGGCCCCACGCCGGGGAGCCCTGAGCCGCGGGATGGATCGCATGCTCAACGGGCTGGCCGAAGGCTGGATCGCCGTGAACGGGTGGTGGATGGCCTGTGTCCAGCGCACCCACTGGGATGTCTCTGGCCACGAGCGCGTGCGCCGGAACGCCTGGTACCTGGTGAGCAGCAACCACCAGAGCTGGGTGGACATCCTGGTGCTGCAGAAGGTCTTCCATCGCCGGGCGCCCTTCCTGAAGTTCTTCCTCAAACGGCAGCTGCTGTTCGTGCCCGTGATCGGGCTGGCCTGGTGGGCCCTGGACTTTCCCTTCCTGCGCCGTCACAGCGGCAGCCGCAACAGGGATCTGGCCGCAGCCCGCAAGGCCTGCGAAAAATTCCGCCAGATTCCCACCTCGGTGATGAGCTTCCTGGAAGGCACGCGCTTCAGTCGCGCCAAGCAGGAGGCCCAGCAATCGCCCTACCGGCATCTGCTCAAGCCCAAGGTGGGAGCCCTGGCGACGGCGCTGGGGGCCATGGGCGAATGCTTTGATGCCCTCCTGGATGTGACCATCGTGTATCCGGCCGGTGTGCCCACTTTCTGGGATCTGCTGTCGGGCCGGGTCAGGCAGGTGGTGGTACGGGTCCAGGAGTGCCCCATCCCGGAGGAGCTGCTGGGTGGTGACTATGAGGGGGATCCGGTCTTCCGTGGGCTGATTCAGGCCTGGGTGCAGGAACAGTGGGCCCTGAAGGACCGTCACATCGAAGCTCTGCTGGAGGCGAATCCCTGCGCTGGGTGAACGACGGCTAGGCCAGCATCAGGGTTCCGAAAGCTGAGCCCAGCAGGGGTGCATGGCCTGGCTGGCGTGGTTCGTAGAGTCCCGACATCCCCGCATCACCCTGAAAGGGCGTGGTGGGCGGCCAGTCCAGGCCCTGGAAACAGGCCATGGCAGAGAGATTGGAGGCCAGGGCGGCTTCGTCGCCGGATTTGGTCTGGGCACTGCCGAAGATCCTGGCGGTGGCCTTGTGATGGCGGATCCGCTTGAGGATCCGCCTGAACAGGGCCTCGTACTCCGGCACCGCCACGGGGGCCCCCAGACGCTCCAGGCGTTGCTGGGTAGCAAAGACATGGAGCAGGACCTGGGCGGGGGGAGGCATCGAGGCGTCGTGTTCCCGGAAGCGGTCCTGGATGACGGCAAAGGCTTCGATGGGGCCCTGGATGCGGGCGCGGGCAAACTCGGCGGCATGGGCCAGGTGGGTGCCGAAGATGAGGGTGGTACCCCGGTCGCCCAGGTCGTAGGGGGCCGACCGGGCGGCCTGGGTGATGGCCTCCAGGGCCTGTCGGATGAAGCGATCCAGGAGCAGGCCCGGCGAGAAGCTGCGGATCCGCACGGCGTGGGTAAGCACCAGGGCCAGGCGGAAGAACTGGCCATCGCGCATGCGGACATCCTGCAGCAGCTCGGACTGGAGGCGGTGCACCGCGTCGAAGAGCTGGAAGCGCCGGTCCAGCTGGTCGTCATCCTCCAGGGGGCCACCGTCCACCACCAGCAGGTCCGCCATGTAGGGGAGCGCCCATCCCGAGGCGGCCACGGTGGGCGGCAGCATTTTGGCCATGCGCTGCATGGCCGCCCCCAGGCGTTCCCGGCTGCACCATAGGAAGGCCCGTCGGGGATCGTCCCGGGTGCTGCGCAGGAGGCGAAAAAGGAAACCGATTTTCGCGCGCATCGGCCGGGTCTCGGCGAAGAGCGGAACCCGCTCGAAGGCCTGCAGCAGGCCCTCGTACTCGGCCAGGACCGGGGCACAATGATCACCGCCCGCCATGCGGTCCACCAGCATGGCCAGCAGGCAGGAGGGATCCTCCCTGAAATGCGGGTAGCTCTCCCCCCGCTGCCCGGGCCCCAGGGCGGTCTGGAGGGCCGTCTCGAGGAGGGCCAGGATGGGCGCCTCGGGCAGCGCCGCCTCTCCCCTGGCGCTGAGGCGGAAGTAGCCCGCTCCCTCCACTTGGGTGCCGGCCCGGGGTTGTTTCTGCACCTCGTCGAGCTCCCGGTCCGTGGCCGCCAATTGATCCAGGCAGTCGCGGCCTTCCACCTGCAGGTAGTCCAGGATGCGGTTCAGGTGACTGCCCACCTCCTCGGCCGAGGCCACGCCACGGACCTGGATGTGCAGGGCTTCCAAAAGCTCGAGCAGCTGCTGGGCATCCGGATCCTGGGGATCGGGGCGGGTGGCGGCCAGGGAAAGCAGTCCCCCGAGCCTGGAACGGGGGGCCTGGCGGCGTTGCAGGCGGTCCACGCAGCCCTTCGCCTCGACGATCTGGCGGTGGGTTTCCTGCAGGCCCTCATAGCGACTCTCAAGGCTGGATTGGCGGGGATGCTCATCCTCCTGGATGAGGCCCCGGGCCAGCAGCTCCTGCAGGCCTTCTGCGCATATTGCTATTCCCCA
>JBBIHT010000010.1:0-16473 GCA_037446845.1 Geothrix sp.
GGCCATGATCTGTCACGAGCTGAAGGACACGGTGTTGCGGGGCTTCACCGTGGAAATCCTGGGCACCGACCTCAGCGACAAGGTGCTCGCCCAGGCCCAGGATGGCGTCTACAACACCTACACCCTGCGCAACCTGACCCCAGAGCAACTCCAGCGCCACTTCCTGCCCCTGGGCAAGGATCTCTTCCAGGTGAAACCGGATCTGCAGCGGCTCACCAGCCTGCGCAACTTCAACCTGGTGGATTACCCCGGCTACCGGGCCCTGGGCACCTTCGACATCATCTTCTGCCGCAATGTGCTGATCTATTTTGACGAGACCGTGAAGTCCCAGGTGCTCAAGGGCTTCCATGGCCAATTACACCCCATGGCCTACCTGCTGGTGGGCCATAGCGAGAGCATCCATGCCTTCAACACGGGCTTCGAGCTGATGCACTTCAGCAAGGCCATGGGATACAGGAAACGAGCCTGAACGGCCGGGAGCGAGCATGCCCATCACACCACAAGAACTCATAGCAAACCTTGGCGACCTGCCGCCCCTGCCGCAGGTGGCCTCTCAGGTCCTGCGCCTTTCCGCCGATCCCGATGCCACCGCCGAGGACCTGCGCAAGGTGATCTCCACGGATCAGGCCCTCACCAGCCAGATCCTGAAGATCAGCAATTCGGCCATGTTCGGCATGGTGCGGGAGGTCACCACGCTTACCCAGGCGATCATGACCCTGGGCTTTTCCACCATCAAAAGCGTGGTCATCGCCAGTTCCGCCAAGAACCTCTACCACCGCGGCACCGTGGGCCTGCAGGAGCGGCTCATCTGGGAACACGCCCTGGTGGCGGCCATCGGCAGCCGCGCCTTCGCCAAGAAGCTGCGGTTCGCCAGAGTGGAGGAGGCCTTCATCGGCGGGCTCATGCACGACATCGGGAAGTCCGTCATGGGCGTGAAGTTCCCGGAGCGCTACAGCGCCCTGCTACGAACGGTCTACAACGACAAGGGGAACTCCCTCCAGCTGGAACTGGACACCTTCGGCTTCGATCACGCCATGGTAGGCGAGGCCCTTCTGGTCGCCTGGAATCTCGCCCCCAGCCTGCAGGCGGCGGTGCGCTGGCACCATGATCCCGTTCATGCCGGGGCGGACTTCCAGGAGCTGGCGGCCATCGTCGCCCTGGCCAACCATCTGGCCCTGGAAGAAAAGATCGGCATCGGAGATCCCGAGCACCTCAAGGGGGCCTCCCTGCAGGCCATGGATGTCCTGAAGCTGGGGCCGGAAGCCCTGGAGGGCATCAAGGATGGCGTCCGCAGCGCCATCGAGCAGGACAAGACGACGATCGCGGAGTTCTGAATGGTCACCAAGGAGCAGTTCATCTCGCGCCTGAAGGCCCACACCCTTCCAAGCCTCCCCGTCACGGTGGTGGCCCTGGGTGAGGCCGTGCAGGACGAGCGCTGCTCGGTGGACCGGGTGCTGGGCATCCTCTCCAAGGATCCTTCGCTATCCGCCACGCTGTTGCGCCTGGCCAACAGCGCCCTCTACAGCGGCGAAGGATCGGTGCTGGACCTGCGCACCGCCGTCCTCCGGCTGGGCTTCGACGCCGTGGCCAACCTGGGAACGGGGGCTGCGGTCATCCGCACCCTCAAGGGAGGCACCCACCTGAACGCCCTGAAGCTGTGGCAGCACAGCGTGGCGGTAGGGCTCACGGCCAAGGGCGTGTGCGTCCTGGCCCGGCGCCATGGCCAGGCGGAAACCGCCTTCCTGGCCGGGCTGCTGCATGACATCGGCAAGATCGCGCTGGACACCTGTTTCCCCGAGGACTATTCGGCGGTGCTGCAGCGGGTGGCGGAAGGCGCCTTCTTCGTGGACGCCGAAGCAGCGGTGTTCGGCATGACCCATCCCGAGGCAGGGGCCCTGCTGGCGGCGGACTGGGCCTTTCCCACGACCATCGTAGATGTGATCCGGGACCACCACGCGCCCAAGGCCGATGACTTCCTGCCCAGCCTGATCCATGTGTGTGATCTCCTGGTTCGCATGCGCATTCCCATGGGGCCCGCCGACGAGACGCTCATGGTTGCCCTCGATGAACTGCCGGCCTTCAAGGCCGTCCTCGCCGGAGCCCTGCAGAAGGACCTGGATGTGGAACGGCTGACCTTCTCCATTGACGACGAAGTGGACCACGCCCTTGCCTTCGTCGAGGTGGCTTTTCAGTCCTGAGGAACCGATATGACCATTCGCATTCTGGTGGTGGATGACAGCCCCTTCATGAGGAAATCCCTCCAGAAAATGCTGGAGGACGACCCGGAACTGCGGGTGGTGGCCACGGCCCGGGATGGGGTGGATGCCCTGGAAAAGATCAAGGAGCACAAACCCGACATCGTCACCCTCGACATCGAGATGCCCCGCATGGACGGCCTCACCTGCCTCAAGCGGATCATGGCTGAATGTCCCGTGCCGGTGCTCATGGTGTCCAGCCTCACCCAGGAAGGCGCCCAGGCCACCCTGGATGCCCTGTCCCTGGGGGCCCTGGACTTCATCGGGAAGGAAAGCAGTTTCGCGAGCATGAGCATCCTGCAGATCCAGAAGGATCTTCAGGAGAAGGTGCGGAAGCTCGCCGCCAGCCCACGGTTCCACCCCCGGCGTGGGACGGAACCCCCTCCGGCTGCCCACGCTCCCTCGGTCGCCGCGCCCAGGCCCGCGCCTTCGTCGAGAAGCGGCGCCCCCGCAGGGCCCGGCCTGGCCGCTTCCCCCATGGCCGAGCTGCTGGTGATCGGCAGTTCCACGGGGGGCCCCAAGGCGCTCCAGGACATCCTGCCGACCCTGCCAGCCAGCCTGCCCGTGCCCTGCCTCATCGTCCAGCACATGCCCAGCACCTTCACCAAGCCGTTTGCGGAACGGCTGAATGGGCTCAGCCAGGTCCATGTGAAGGAGGCCGAGCAGGGCGAACCCCTGAAGCCAGGCACCGTGTACATCGCCCCTGGCGGCATCCACCTGACCTATGGCGCCCGGGGCAAGGGCTGCATCGAGCTGAGCCCGGAACCGGTGGCCTCTCTGCACCGGCCCAGCGTGGATGTGCTGTTCCTGAGCGTCGCCGAGCAGTTCCATGGCCCAGTATTCGCGGCCATCCTCACGGGCATGGGTTCCGACGGTGCCAAGGGCATGGAGCAGCTCAAGAAGCAGGGCGCGCACACTCTGGCGGAGGCGGAGGAGAGTTGCGTGGTCTATGGCATGCCCAGGGCCGCCGTGGAACGGGGCTGTGTGGATCTCGCTGCTCCGCTGCCCGATATCCCGGGCCACCTCCGCCGGCACTTCCGCATCTGATGCTGACCCCGGCGATCCTGGGATCCCTTCGGATTCCGACCGCGGCAGCCTCTGCTGGCCTGGACCTGCTCCGCACCCTGTCCGGCGGCACGCTGGAAGCGACGCTGGAAGCCAATCTGCCGGAAGGCCTTCTGCTGCGCCTGGGGGATGGCAAGCTCCTGCAGGCCCAGGGCGACCTGCCCTTCCCGCCGGGCAGCCTGCTGACCCTCAAGGCCCTGCCCCTGCCCGGTGGCGCGGGCATTCACCTCCAGGTGACCCGGGCCGCGCCGCCGCCCAGCCCGCCCCTGCTGGCTCCCCTGGTGCTGGGGGAAGCCCTGCAGCTCCTGGCCCGCCTGCAGCAGCCCAGCGGCTTAGCACTCGGGGCAGTCTTCCGGCAGCTGCTCCAGGGGGGACCGGCGCTGCCGGGAGCGCCCGAGACCTGGTCCACCTGGATGAGGCAGGCCATGATGGCCCTGGCTGATCCGGCCCAGTCGCCCGGGGAGGCGCCCTTCCACCAGCTCCAGGCCCGGGAGGGCACCGCGCTCTTCGAGCTGCCCCTGCCCTGGGCCCCCGGGGCGGAGCCTCTCCGCATCTGGATCGAAGCGGAACCGCCCACCGCCCCCGGCGGAGATGACGCGGTGTCCCGGGTCTTCCTCAGCGTGGGCTTCAGCGAATGGGGGGAGGTGCGCCTCGCCCTGGAACAGCGATCCTCGGGCCTGAGGGTGCGCCTGTGGCTCCGGGATCCCCAACGGCTGGCCGCCGTCCTGCCCGACCTCCAGGCCGAACTGGCGGCCCAGGGCCGTCCCGTGGAGCTTCAGACCCTTCCCCTTCCCGATCCGACCCCGGACCTGCGGGCCCTGGCAGGCGGCACGCCGCTGCAGGCCCTGGGGTGATGGCCATGAACGCGGCCTTCCCCCTGGACCCGAGCCCCAGCGGCGTCTTCCCCGCGCAGCCGAACCTACCCAAACGGCGGCGCATACCTTCCTGGCAGGTGCTGCTGGGGTACTGGGGCACCTTCCTCTGCTTCCACCTGCTGGCCAATCGCCTCAGCTCGCCCGAGGGCATCTACCTCTGGTTCTTTCCCGCTGCCTTGAGCGTGGCCCTGCTGCTGATCCAGGGCTGGCGGGTCTGGCCGGCCGTGGTGCTCGCTCCCCTGCCGGTGGGGATGCTCTATCCGCCCAGGGGATCCGGCGCCCTCACGGTGTTCGCCTTCGCCCTGGCCTACGCCGCCGGCTACACCCTGGCCGTCCAGGCCTTCCGCCGGGCGCACCTTTCCCCACGGCTGCGGCGGGTGAGGGATCTGGTGGGGCTGCTGGCCCTGTCCTTCCTGGGGCCCCTGCTGGCGATCCTGCCCGGCCTGTGGATCATGCACGCCCTGGGCCGACTGCCGGGCTCCAACTTCCCGATGGCGGTGCGCACCCTCCTGCTGGCCCACATCCTGGGCACCCTCACGCTGCTCCCCGCGCTCATGATCTGGGTGCGTCCCATGCTGGCCCTGGGCACCGTGCGCGTGCTGGGGCCGACGACCGGCCAGACCCGCCCCTGGGAACGCGGGCTCCAGGGCCTGGCCCTCGCGCTCGCCCTGGCCGCAGTGTTGCGCTTCAGCGACCCGGGCACCCTGCACCTGAAATACCTGCTGTTCATCCCCATGGCCTGGTTGGCCCTGCGGGGAGGGTTGCAGGCGGTCAGCCTGGGCATCCCCTTCCTGGGGCTGCTGGTTTCTTCTGCCCTCCTGGTGCCCACCCACCAGCCCCAGGCCATCCTGGGCATGCAGTCATTTCTCATCATCCTGTTCTGCGTGGCCCTCCTGCTGGCCGCCACGGTGGACGCCCGGAACGGGGCGCTGCGAGTGGGAACGCTGCGCCACCGCCGCCTTACCCAACTGGCCGCCTGCACCGGTGCCATGCCCTGGGGCATGGATCTGGCGACAGGGGAGAGCGGCTACATGGGCGAGCAGGCCCAGGCCCTGCTGGGACGAGCGCAGGAGGCCTGGAATGCCAAGCCCTTCTGGGCCGAGGTGGTGCACCCCCAGGATCAGCTCCCCTTCCTGCGCTTCCTCATGGCTCTCAGCCACCCGGGCGCCACCAGCCAGCTGGAGTTCCGGCTCTGCCGCAGCGATGGCGAGCCCCACTGGGTACGGGCGGTGGGCGGGCTGGAGCCAGGCGTCTCGCCCACCTGGATCATGGGTTTTCTCTTCGACATCCAGGCCCACAAGCGGGCGGAGGAAGATGCCCTGCGGGCCACCCTGAAGGAGAAGGACCTGTTGCTGAGGGAAATCCAGCACCGGGTCAAGAACAATCTGCAGGTGGTCTCCAGCCTCCTGCGCCTGCAGGCCGCGGCCTCGCCGGAACCTGCGGTCCAGCGGGTGCTCAAGGAAGCCCAGGACCGGGTTCAGGCCATCGCCCTGGTGCATCAGCGTCTGAAACACGCGCCGGATTTCACGCAGGTGGATCTGCCGGAATATGTGCAGTCCCTGGCGGAACGGCTGGTGAAAAGCTATGCCAGCGCACCCACCCTGGTGGATCTTTCGGTCCAGGTGGAGGTGACTGAGGTGGGACCGGATGTGCCGGTGCCCCTCGGCCTGATCCTCAACGAGCTGGTGGCCAATGCCCTGCAGCACGCCTTCCTGCCCGGCGAGGGAGGGGCCATTACCATCCAGCTCGATCACGATGAGCGGGGCTGGGTCCGCCTGCGGGTCGCGGATTCCGGCCGGGGTCTGCCTGTGGGTGTGGACCTGGCCAGCGGCGGCCTGGGATTCCAGTTGGTGCGGGCCCTGACCGATCAGCTGGGAGGAACCCTGGCCCTCGAACCGAGCCGGGGTGCCTCCTTCCTGCTCTCCTTTCCTTCCGCAAATCCAATCCCATGAACCCACCCCAGATTCTGATCGTTGAGGACCAGGCCATCGTGGCCATGGACCTGAAGCTGCGGCTCCAGGAACTGGGCTATGGGGTGGCCGGCCTGGCGGCCACCGGCGAGGATTCCCTGCGCCTCGCGGAAGCACTCAAGCCGGCCCTGGTGCTCATGGACATCAATCTGGGCCCCGGGATGGATGGGATCGAGGCAGCCCAGGTCATCCGGGCCCAGGACATCCCCGTGGTGTACCTGACCGCCTTCGCCGATGAGGCCACCCTGGAACGGGCCAAGGCCAGCGGGCCCTACGGCTACCTGCTGAAGCCCTACGACGAGCGGACCCTGCATTCCACCGTGGAAATGGCGCTGTATCGCCATCGCATGGAAACGGAGCTCAAGGCTAGTGAATCCCGCTTCCGCGCCATCCTCGAACACGCCCTGGACATGGTGGTGGTGCTGGATCGCCATGGCCGGGTGACCTACAGCAGTCCCTCCGCCTCCTACATCCTCGGGTACGACAAGGGGGAAAAACGGGGAGCCAATGCCCAGGATCTGGTCCATCCCGAGGACCGGGAACGCTACCGCGCCGCCTTCGCCGACCTGCTCAGGCATCCGGGCGGTTCCATGACCCTGGACCTCCGGGTGCTCCACAAGACCGGGGCCCCGCGACAGATGGAGGCCATCACCCACAACGCCATGGATGTGCCAGGGGTGCATGGCCTCATCGTCAATGCCCGGGACATGACCGAACGGAATCAAGCGGAGCGGGATCGTCAGGCCATGGAGGCCAAGGTCCAGCAGGCCCAGAAGCTGGAAAGCCTGGGTGTCCTCGCCGGCGGCATTGCCCATGATTTCAACAACCTGCTCATGGGCATCCTGGGGCAGGCGGGCCTGGCGCTCATGGACCTGGATGCCGATTCGCCCCTTCGGCGGCGCCTCCAGCAGATCGAGAAGGCCGGCACCCGCGCCGCCGAACTCACCAACCAGTTGCTGGCCTACTCGGGCCGCGGCCATTTCCAGGTGGAGCCCTTGTCCCTGGCGGATCTGGTGGATGACATGGAAAGCCTGCTGGAAACCGTCATCTCCAAGAAAGCCACTCTGGAGCACCATTACGCTCCCGACCTCCCCTGCATGGATGGCGATGCCACCCAGATCCGCCAGGTGATCATGAACCTCATCACCAACGCCTCGGATGCCCTGGAGGACCGCAACGGGCGCATTACCATTTCCACGGGCGTCATGGCGACGGGGTCCATGACCCCTTGCCTCGCAGGCACTCCGCCGGAGGGCCGGGCAGTGTTCCTGGAGGTGCAGGACACCGGGGCCGGCATGCCCGCCGATACGCGGCGGCGTATCTTCGATCCCTTCTTCACCACCAAGTTCACGGGCCGGGGCCTGGGCCTCGCGGCGGTGCTCGGCATCGTCCGGGGCCATCACGGCGCCATCCAGGTGGACAGCGAGCCCGGGCGCGGCACCTTGTTCCGCCTGATCTTCCCCTGCTCCGACCAGGGTCCCGCGGGCACCCGGACAGCCACCGCCCAGGTCCCCGCCTATCACAGCCAGGGTCTCATCCTCGTGGTGGACGACGAGGAGGTGGTGCGCCAGGTGGCCTCGGCCACCCTGGAGCGCTGCGGGTTCTCGGTGCTCACCGCGAGCCACGGCCGGGAAGGGCTGGACCTGTTCCATCGCCATGCCTCGCAAGTCCGAGCCGTGGTGCTGGATCTCACCATGCCCATCCTGGGCGGGGATGAAGTCCTCAGGGCTATCCGCGAGGCCGGAGCGACGGGAGCCTCTCTGCCCGTGCTGCTCTCCAGCGGCTACAGCAGCACGGATGTGGCCGACAATCTCCAACGCCTGGGCCCAGTCGCCTTCCTCCAGAAGCCCTACGGCCCCGAGGATCTCATCCGGAAGATCCGATCGTGCCTGCAGGAGTGACGGGGCCCGCCAACCCTCAGCGCGCTCCCCTGCGAGCTGAAAGCCCGTGGCCCATGGCCTTCCACGCCCCCGGCGAGGGCCCAGCGACCGGTCTTCGCTATTTCTCCCGGTCGCCTGACCGCAACTGTCTGATGAATCTCGGGAGGCGGTTCAGGGCGGCCTGGGCCTCCACCCACTGCCCGTGGGGGCGCGCCGGGAAGCCGGTGACGAAGCTGCCTTCCGGCAGGCTCTTGGCAACCACGCTGTTGCCGCCGACCACGGTGCGGCTGCCGATCTCGATGTGGCCCACCACGCCCACCTTGCCCGCCAGGGTCACGAAATCGCCCAGCCGGGTGGACCCGCTGATGCCCGTCTGGCTCACCAGCAGGCAGTGGCGGCCCACCTGCACATTGTGGGCCACCTGCACCTGATTATCTATCTTGGTGCCTGCACCGATGCGCGTGGGACCCAGCACGCCGCGATCAATGGTGACGCAGGCGCCGATCTCCACCTCGTCGCCCACCTCAACCCAGCCCACCTGGGGGATCTTCGCGTGGCGGCCCTCCACCAGCACATAGCCGTAGCCGTCGCTGCCCACCACGGAGTTGGCGTGGATGGCTACCCGGTTCCCCAGCTGCGTCCGCCGATAGAGCACCACGCCGGGATAGAGTTCGCAGCCGTCCCCCAGCACGCAGTCATCGCCGATGTGCACACCGGAATGCAGCGAGCACCCTCGGCCCAGCACCGTGCGGGCGCCCACCGTGGCCCCTTGCGCGATGCGGCAGTCCTCCCCGATGCGCGCCGTGGCATGCACGGGCTCGGCACTCCATTCGGGTGCCGGTTCGGGGTGCAGCCAGCCGATGGCCTGGGCGAAGGCCCAGTAGGGGTGCGGCACGCGCAGGACGGGACGATCGCCCAGGTCCGTCCCGGGGGTGGCCAGAATCAGCCCAGCCCGGCTGCCCCCGGCCTTGGACGCGTACTTGGGATTGGCCAGGAAGGACACGGATGAGCCCGTGGCCTCTTCCAGGGGCTTCACTTCGGAAATGAGGCGATCCGGTGGACAATGATCCAGCGACCCGCCCAATCGTGCGGCCAGATCCTGCGCGGTGATGGTGGTCATGGCGGCACCCCTCGAACCTTGAGCATTCGGTTCCCAGCCTCCAGTCTTCAGCCTCCTGCCCTTCGCCTCAACCTCTACCTCGGATTCCCATGCATCCCGTCCTCTTCGAAATCGGCTCCTTCCCCTTGGGCACCTATGGCCTCCTCCTGGCCATCGCCTTTTTCGCAGGCACAGCCCTGGCCAAGCGGCAGGGCAGGCTGGATGGGTTGGCACCCGCCGCCATCACCGACCTGGCCATCGCCATGCTCATCGCGGCCATCGTGGGCTCCAAGCTCCTCATGGTCCTGGTGGATCTCCTCGGCGGCGCTCCCCTGCGAGAAGTGTTCTCCCTGGCCACCCTGCGGGCCGGTGGCGCCATCCATGGCGGCATCATCGCCGCCACGGCCACCTTTTTCTGGAAGCTGCGCAAGGGCCAGGGCCTGCCCCTGCGCCTCACCGGGGATGCCCTGGTGCCCGGCGTTGCCCTGGGCCAGGCCATCGGCCGCCTGGGCTGTTTTTCCGCAGGCTGCTGCTATGGCACAGAAAGCCACGCGGCCTGGGCCGCCACCTTCACCAATCCCATCGCCCAGGCCTTCAGCGGCACCCCCCTGGGCATTCCCCTGCATCCGGTGCAGCTCTACAACACCCTGGCAAACCTCACCGTCATGGGCCTGCTCCTCCTGGCGCGCACCCGGCGCTCCTTCCAGGGCCAGGTCTTCGCGCTGTATTTCATGGCGGAAGGTCTGGGCCGCACCCTCACCGAAACCTGGCGGGGCGACGGGGACCGCGGCATCGGCTGGCTGGGGTGGGCCTGGCTCAGCACGGGCCGTCTGACTGGCATCGCCTTTCTCCTTCTGGGCCTGGGGCTCTGGCTGTACTGGAGCCGGGAGCGGGAGGTCAAGTGATCGAACTCAGGGCCCACGAGGGCGCGCCCCGGCTGGACCGCTACCTGGCTGACCAGTTCCCCCAGGTGCCCCGGGCGCGCTGGGATGCCCATATCCGCATGGGCTCCGTGACCGTGAATGGACAGCCCGTGTCCAAGGGTGGCGTGCGCCTTCGGCCTGGGGATCTCGTAGCCACGGAGTTGCCCTCGCCCAATCCCCCCGCCGCCCACCTGGAGCCCGAGGATCTGGACCTGACCAGCCTCTACGAAGACGACCAGGTCTGGATCGTGAACAAGCCCGGCGGCATGGTGGTGCATCCCGGCCCCGGCCATGCCACCGGCACGGTGGTGAACGCCCTGCTCCACCGCCTGAAAACAGATTTGGCGGCCGAGGCGCTCCCCGAGGAGGAGGACACAGAGGAGCTGGCCTCGGGCTGGCCCGGTCTGGTCCATCGCCTGGACCGCTACACCACCGGCTGCCTTTGCCTCACCAAGACCCTGGAAGCCCAGGCCGCCCTGCAGGCCCAGTTCAAGGCCCGCACGGTGGAGAAGCGCTACCTGGCCCTGGTGCGCCACTCCCCCCGGTTGCCGGAACTCGGCAGCCTCCTGATTGACGCGCCCATCGCCCGCCACAAGCAGGATCGCCTCCGCATGGTGGTGGCCCAGGGGGGCCGTGCCGCCCAGACCCGCATCCGTGTGGTGGCGCGCACCAGCAGCCTCGCCCTGGTGGAATGCGAACTGCTGACGGGCCGCACACACCAGATCCGCGTGCATCTGGCCCACCTGCGGGCCCCCCTCCTGGGCGATCCCCTGTACGGGGGGCCCGGACGGTGGAAGGCTGTGGATGGCGAGACTCTGGAACTGCCCCATCCCCTCCTGCACGCCTGGAAACTGAGCCTGGACCACCCCCTCACCGGGGCCCGGATCCAGGCCGTGGCGCCCATCCCGGAAGCCTTCCGCGCCTTCGCCCTGGCCCTGGGGTTGCCGGCCTTCTGAGGGGGGCGCATGATCCCTTCAGGTCATTGCTGAGGGTGCCATGGTGGCTTGCCTGCTCATTCCGACTCAGTGGGAAACCTGGGCGAGGGATTATCCGCGTCTTCCCGGCCTGCTCTTCGCACTCATCTGCCTGCTGCTCCTCCTGCTGGTGGCCCTGCCTCGTCTAGCCTCCTGGCGGCGGGGCCGGAAACGGCCGGTGCTTGATCCCCTGCAGGTGGAGGAACTCCTGGCCGGTTCCGGGGCCCTGGTGGTGGATCTTCGGGATGCCTCCGCCTTCCGCTGCGGGCACATCCGCGGCAGCCTGCAGGTGCCCTATCCCGAGCTGGCCACGCGCTTCGCCCACCCCGATCCCACCGCCAAGCGGGCCCTCATCCTGGTGGACGAGACCGATGCCCTGGCTCACCAGGCCTATGACCAGCTCACCGCCCGGGGCTTCACCTGGATCTATGTGCTGAAGGGAGGCTTCCGCGCCTGGCAGCGGGCCAGCCGTCCCGTGGTCAAGTAGCGTCTGGACCCGGATCTGGACCGGGCCGGGACCCAAGTGTTCTGGAAGGCGAGGTGAGTGATCCAGCATCTTCTCCCGTCCCAGACACACTGCAGGGCGTTGACGCCGGTGTAGTCCGCCGGCCCCTCGAGCCTTTGCACCCGGTCCCCGGTACCCCGTTCGCAAAAGGCCTGCTCCCATTGGGGCACCGCGAAGGTCAGGATGGTCTCCAGCTCCACCGGCCGCAGAAAGGCCCGCTTCTCGGGATGGCGGGCGGCGGCGATGAGCCGCGCCTGGGGATGAAACCGGCTGCGGATGCGCTCCACTTCCCGCTTCAGCCCGGCCGGACCCGGCCGTCCAGGCTGGGACTGGACCGGAGGCCGTGCTGGCAGGGGCTCCTGGGCACCCAGCACCAGGTAGAGGAATGACAACGGCAATCGGGGCATGGTTCCTCCCAGCCTCATCCCAGGCTACCCACCATCGGGTTCCGGGAGCCCCCACCGGCTCCAGAGCGTCAGCAGCAGCAGTCCGGGAATCGCCGCCGCCGCACAGATGGGGAAGTAGAGTTTCCAGCCGTACCAATCCGCCATGAAGCCCGTCAGGCCCGCGAACAGGCTGCGTGGCAGGGCCATGAGGGCGCTGAACAGCGCGTACTGGGTTCCCGTGTAGGCGCGGTTGCAACTGCCCATGAGCAGGGCCGCGAAGGCGCTCCCCCCCATCCCGTAGGCCAGGTTCTCCAGGGTGTTGGCCGCCACCAACAGGGCCAGGTGCCGGCCCAGCATGGAGATCGCCCAGAATCCGAGGATGCTGCCCGCCTGCACAAAGCCACAGATCCAGAGCACCTTCACCAGCTTCATGCGGGTGAGCATCCAGCCTCCGATGAGCCCGCCCAGGATGATGGCCACCATGGCGGTGGTCTTCTGCACCGTACCGATCTGCAGCTTGGAGAAGCCCATGCCGCGCAGCAGGAAAGGCATGGTCATGGATTCCGCCAGCCAGTCCCCCAGCTTGTAGAACACGGCAAAGGACAGGAGGTAGGCGATGCCGGGGCGCCGGAGCAGGTCCCGCAGGGGCCCGGTAATGGCCTCGCCCAGGCTGTGGGGGGCGGTGGCCACCGCATCGGTGTTGCCCGCCAGCCAGGTTCCCGCCATGCCCAGCAGGGTGAGCACTGCCATGCCCAGGTAAGTGACGCGCCAGCCGAAGGCCTGGGCCAGGATCAGGGCCAGCCCGCCGCTCACCAGCATGGCCACGCGATAGGCGGCGATATGAAAGCTGTTGCCCAGGCCCAGGTGTTTCTGGTCCAGTGCCTCGGCCCGCCAGGCGTCGGTGGCGATATCGAAGGTCGCGCTGGTCACCGCCACGGCCAGGGCGAGGACGGCCACCCGGCTGAGCTCCAGGTGGGGCTGTGTGCAGGCCAGGAACCCCAGCGCCAGGGCCATGCCGAGCTGCATGAGCAGCATCCAGCCCCGGCGGCGTCCCAGCAGGGCCAGGGAGTAGCGGTCCAGGAAGGGCGCCCAGAACACCTTGAGGCTGTAGGGCAGGGTGACGAAGCTGAAAAGACCGATGGTGCCAAGGCTGAGTCCCTCATCGGTCATCCAGGCCTTCAGCGTCGAGCCCGTGAGGTACAGAGGCAGCCCCGAGGCGAAGCCGAGGAGGAGGAGGGTGGTGATCTGGCGAAGGGGCATGCCTGATGTTAGCGGGTGCCCAGCCGCCCCGTCCGGGCCAGAATGGCGCCGCGACCGCCCTCCCGAAGCGGAGAGGTTCAATCCGCCAAGGTGCTCAGGTCGCCCGGATCCTCTCCCAGGGCCTCGGCCTTGAGGGCCCGGCGAACGATCTTGCCCGATCTCGTCTTGGGGAGGCTGGCGCGGATTTGGATCTCGCTGGGCGTGGCGATGCCGCCAAGATCCTCGCGCACATGGTCCTTCAGGCTCGCGATGAGGCCAGGGCCTGCATTGGCGCCAGCCTTGACCACCACGAAGGCCACGATGCGCTCGCCCTTGATGGCATCAGGCAGGCCCACCACGGCGCTTTCCGCCACCGCGGGATGGCCAATGAGCGAACCCTCCACATCCGCCGTTCCGATGCGGTGCCCGGCCACATTGAGCACATCGTCGGCCCGCCCCAGCACAGCGTAGTAGCCGTCCTTGTCTTTCACCGCCACATCGCCTGCGCTATAGCAGCCCGGGATGTCCCGCCAGTAGTCCTCGTAGCGCTGGGGATCGTTCCAGACGGTGCGCAGCATGTAGGGAAGCGGAAACTTGATGACCAGCAGCCCCCCCTGGCCATCGGGCACGGGCGTGCCGTCGCGGTTCACCACGGCCAGCTGGGCGCCGGGCATGGGCTTGCCCGCCTTGCCGAGACGCACTTCCATGGTGGGCAGGGTGCCGATGACCGGACCCGCAATTTCGGTCTGCCACCAGTTGTCCACCACCTGGCCCTGGGCCTGGCCGACGAGGTACTGCTGGGCCCAGCGATGGGCTTCAGGGTTCAGGGGCTCACCCGCGCAGGCGATGAGGCGCAGTTTGCTGAGATCAAACTTGCCGGGGGCCTCGGCACCGTGGCTCATCCACATGCGCACTGCGGTCGGAGCCGTGAACATCACATTGACACCGAACCGTTCGCAGATTTCCCAGGTCACCTCTGGGGAGGGATAGTCCGGGGCCCCTTCCCGGCAGAGCACCGTGGCCCCGATGGACAGCGGGCCGTAGACGATGAAGCTGTGGCCCACGATCCAGCCGATATCGGAAGTGCTCCAGTAGATGTCCCGTTCCTGGATCTGGTAGAAGGCCTTGCTCAGGTAGTTGACGCCCACCAGGTACCCGCCCGTAGCGTGCACCACGCCCTTGGGCTTGCCCGTGGTGCCGCTGGTGTAGAGGATGAACAGGGGGTGTTCCGCGTCCACCATCTCGGGCTCGCAGTGGATCTCGCGGCCGCGCTGGATGTCGTAGAAATCGTGTTCGCGCTCGCTGGCGAAGGTCACCGGGGCATCGCCGGGGCGGGAGCCGCGTCGGTGGACGATCACATGATCCACGAAGGGAAGATCCCGCACGGCCTCGTCCACTATGGGTTTCAGGGCCGTGGCCTTCCCCCGGCGATAGGTGAAGTCCGAGCAGACCACCACCTTGGCGCCCGCATCCTCGATGCGAGTGCGCAGGGCAGCCTGCCCCATGCCCGCGTACACCACGCTGTGGATGGCGCCGATGCGGGCGCAGGCCAGCATGGAAATGATGCCCTCGGGCGTCAGTGGCATGTACAGGATGACGCGATCACCCTTCTTCACGCCAAGGCGCTTGAGGGTGTTGGCGAAGCGGTTCATTTCCCGGTAGAGGCGGTTGTAGGTGTAAGAGCGCTCGTCCCCGTCCTCACCCACCCACAACAACGCGGCCTTGTTGCGGCGGTCGCTGTGCACATGGCGGTCAATGCAGTTCACGGTGGCGTTGAGCTTGCCGCCGACGAACCAGGCGTGGTTGGGAGCCTTGAACTGGTAGACCTCCTGCCAGGGTTCATGCCAGTCCAGTGCCTGTGCCTTCTCGCCCCAGAAGGTCGCGGGATCCGCGGCGGCCAGGGTGTATTCCACCTCGTAGTTGATGGCCGACTGCTTGGCCAGCCAGCCCCGCATGGGAATGGCCGCCCCGCCCTTCTGAAGCCGCTCGATGGTGGCCTGCTGGATCGAGCTGATTTCCACATCGCTCATAGACGACTCCTGGGAAGAGGGCTGCCGGAAGATTAAAGATGAATGGGTTGGGAGCACCATACCACAAGGACCACTGGGTCGCTTCAACCATGACCGGCATCACAGGCCCCGGGCCGGCGCGTCTTCAGGTGCGGCTCGCGATTGCCACGGTCACCCTCTGCACCTTCAGCACCCGCCCCAGGTCCGTGGGATCCAGCCCCACCAGGAAGCCCCGGCTGCCCCCATTCAGGTAGATACGGTCCAGCTCGAAGATGGTTTCCTCGGCATAAATGGGCATGGCCTTCTTCATGCCGAGGGGGCTGGTGCCGCCCACCAGGTAGCCGCTGTGCCGGTTGGCCACCTCGGGCTTGCAGGGCAGCACGGATTTCACGCCGATCTGCCTGGCCAGTTCCCGGGTGCTCACCTCGCAGTCCCCATGCATGAGGATGACCAGGGGCCCGCCCTGCTCGTCCTCCATCACCAGGGTCTTGATGACGGTGTGCTCCTCCAGGGCCAGGGCCCGCGCACTGACCGCGGTGCCCCCATGGGGCTCGTAGCGGTACAGGTGCTCGGAATACGGAACGCCTGCCTGCTTCAGCAGACGCGTTGCCTGGGTTGAAGGGGCCTTGGACATGGCCCCATGTTCCCATGCCCCGGCTGGGTCGGCGACCAGGGGTGGTCCCTGTTTCAAGACCCTGGCATCCGGGCCATCGTCCCGCTTTCTCAGCCCGCGAAGACCCGGAATTCGGATCCCGCAGGCAGCTCGATACCGAAGGCCTCCCGCAGGGTGGGAATCACTTCCTCTGCCTTCAGTTCGCGGCCCTCGACCCCATCCCCGCGCAGCTCGGCGTAGGCCCGGTTGCGCAGGACGCGGCGCACCGTGGGGCCAGGCAGCTGGGCAGTGAGGGTCTTGATGAACCTGGAATCGGGATGGGTGCTGGTGTAGTGGTTGGCCACCTCGAAATCAATGGGCAGGCGGGGCTCGGGCTCGAAGGCATAGAGATCCTCCCAGGCACCGTGGTGGAAGGACTGGAGCACCCGCAACGCTCCCTCCGACACCACCCGGTAGCGGTTGAGGAACTGCGCATGGGATTCCCCGTCCATAGCCACCGGCTGCAGCAGGCCCTCGCCCCCGAAGCCCACATCACAGAGGTGTGTCACCCCATCCAGACCCACCAGCAGCAGCATGTGGGTGCGGGGGAGTGCCTCCAGTGCCCCCTGCCGCACCCGTGCTTCGCAGGCCACTGCTGCAAAACCCAGGGCCCGCAGCACCGCCTGGAACAGCGTGTTGTG
>JBBIHT010000011.1:0-13815 GCA_037446845.1 Geothrix sp.
ACGGGATACCCGAGGAACTGTGTGTCTTTCTTGGCGGGATCATTGTCAATGAAGCCCGCAAACTCGAAATTCGGCTCGGTCCGCTCCAGGGCTCGGATCATCCTTCCGGTTTCCGGGTTCGCGGCCCCAAGGAGTACGAGCTTCATGGGTTCCTCCGCAAGGTATTGGGCAGCAGGGGGAAGGAGGCATCACGGGCAGATAGTATTGCCTGCTCTGGCATGGGCCAGGCGATGCCCAATGTGGGATCATCCCAGCGCAGTCCCCGCTGAAGCTCCGCCTGAAACCGTCCGGATATCAGGTAGTGGACTTCGCTAGAATCTTCCATCGCCTGGTACCCGTGGGCACAACCCTCTGGGATATACAGGCTATCGAGTGATTCGCCCGTGAGTACCACCCCCTCCCAGGCCAGGAAGGTTGGGCTACTGGGACGCAGATCCACCAACACATCGAACACCGCCCCGCGGGTACACCGCACCAATTTCCTCTCGGTGGCAGGCTCCTCCTGCCAGTGCAGGCCCCGGATCGTACCCCGTCGCAGGTTCAGGGACTGGGCCTCCTGGTCCCAGCACATGCATAGGCTGTGGGCCTTGAAGTCCTCAGCCTCGAAAACGGTGGCGAAGTAGCCTCGTTCATCCCCATGCGGCTCGGCCACCACGCGGAATGCCCCAGGGAGCTCCAGTGGGATGAATTTCACCATACCTCCAGTTTGGGCAACGCCACTGCAAAGGATCCAGACCAGTGACGGATGCCGCCCATCTGCACTTCGATTTCCTTCCGCAGGTTCCATGGGAGGATGAGCAGCACATCCGGACGGGCGTCGGCCACGGCCTCGGGCGCCAGAATCGGAAGCCGGCTTCCGGGCAGGAAGTGGCCTTGCTTATGCGGGCTGCGATCCACCGTGAAGGCAATCAGGTCCTGCCGAATCCCCGCGTAGTTCAGGAAGGTGTTCCCCTTGGCAGGGGCCCCGTAGGCCGCGACCGTTCTGCCGGCCCGTTTCTGCTCGACGAGGAACGAGATCAAATCATTCTTGACCTGTGCCACCTGCCCGGAGAAGCCGAGGTACCCCTCCGGCGCGTCAAGTCGGGCCTCGCGCTCCCGTCGGCGCAGATCAAGCAGACGATCGGAAGGCTTTCCGCCTCGGGAATTTGCTGCCCTGCAGCCGTGGATCCGCAGGGAGCCCCCATGCGTGGGAAGGCACTCGGCATCGAACACCGCCAGTCCGTGCTCGGCGAAGAGCCGTTCGACCACGATCAGGCTCAGGTAGCTGAAGTGCTCGTGGTAGATGGTGTCGAATTGGAGGCCCCGAATCAGCGAAAGCAGGTGCGGGAACTCCAGGACCAGGGTCCCCTGGGGCGCCAAGGTCAGCGCGAGCCCCTCGGTGAAATCATGGAGATCCGGCACATGGGCCAGCACATTCAGGCCGAGCAGCAGGTCTGCCTGGCGCCCATCCGAGGCCAGTTCCCGGCCCAGGGCGGCCCCCATGAAGCGCACCTCGGTGGGGATGCCTTTGGCCAGGGCGACCTTCGCCACATTGGCGGCAGGTTCAATGCCCAGGACAGGGATTCCGGACTCCTGGAAATACTGCAGGAGGTAGCCATCGTTGCTGGCCACCTCCACCACCCGGCTCTTGGGGCCCAAAGCCAATCGGCGCGTCAGTTCTCTCGTCAGCTCCTGGCAGTGGGTCAGCCAGGAGTCCGAATAGGAGCTGAAGTAGAGGTAGTCTCCGAAGATCGCCTCGGGGGTTTCGAAGGCCGGAAGCTGAACCAGCCAGCAGGTTTCGCAAACCATAGGCCGCAGGGGGTAGTGGATTTCCGCCGCCTGGAGACCCTCGGTGCTCAGGAAGGAATTGGCCAGGGGGCTGGCCCCGAGATCCACCAAAGGCAGCTGCAAGGGCGCACCACAGAGGCGGCAGGCAGTGGTCATTGATGGGCCTCCAAGTCCGCAGCGCACAATTCCGGGGCAGTAAGCCCCAACGCGAAGCCCCTGTACCAGGCCATGGTCCGGGTCGCGGCGATGTCCAGGGACCAGCGGGGACGCCATCCCAGGAGACTCCGGGCCTTGCCGCTGTCCAACTGCAACTGCTGGGCCTCGGGCGGTGCTGCCCCAGGCTCAAGCCGCCAGGCTCCACCGGCCATGGCCACCAGTTCCTGTACCTGCAGGGCTTCGGATTCGGGAGGGCCGAAATTCCATGCACCGGAAAAGGCTTCCGGCCGGGCGGCCAACTCCGCACCCAGGGCCAGGTAGCCGTGGAGCGGATCCAGGACATGCTGCCAGGGCCGGCGGGCCTCCGGATGGCGCAGGGTGAGGGTCTGGCCCGATTGGATGGCACGCACCAGGTCCGGCATGAGCCGGTGCGCACTCCAGTCCCCCCCGCCGATGACATTCCCGGCCCGTACGGTGGCGAGCCCCCGGCCCTCCCCCCAGAAGGAATGCCGATAGGCCGACACGGCCAGCTCGGCGCAGGCCTTGCTCGCACTGTAGGGGTCCGAGCCCCCCAGGGGATCCTCCTCCCGGAAGGGCAGCCCTGTCCCGGCATTGAGGTAACACTTGTCGGTGGTGACGACCACGGCCGCCCGGAGCGACTCGCAATCCCTGCAGGCCTCCAGGACATTGACGGTGCCCATGAGGTTGGTGCTGAAGGTGCCCACGGGATCCTCGTACGAAGGCAGGACCAGGGCCTGGGCCGCCAGGTGAAACACGAGGTCCGGGTGAAAGGCCTTCATGACCTGCTTCAGCCGGGGGAGGTCACGGATGTCGGCCCGGGTGCATTGAAGCTGCTGCTCCAGGTTGAGGGCCTGCCATAGGCTCGGCTGCGTCACGGGGGCCAGGGCATACCCCGCCACCTCCGCCCCGAGGCGGTGGAGCCACCAGGCCAGCCAGGAACCCTTGAACCCGGTGTGCCCGGTCAGAAAGATTCTCCTGCCGTGGTAGGCCGTGGCCAGATCCATATGTCACCAGGTCTTCCAGGGGGCTCGATCCCCCTCCCACAGCGTCTGGAGCAACTCCATCTCCCGATAGGTATCCATGCACTGCCAGAAGCCATCGTGGAAATAGGCCCGCAACTGATCGCGGTCACTGAGCTTGCTGAGCAGGCCATGCTCGAGGCTCTCCTCATCTCCTTCGATCAGCTCCAGCACTTCCCTTTCAAACACGAAGAAGCCCCCGTTGATCCAACCCTCCTGGACCTGCGGTTTCTCCGAGAAGACGGTCACGCGATCGCCCGAAAGGGCCAATTCTCCGAAGCGGGACCCCGGCCGCACCGCCGTAACGGTGGCCAGTCGGCGGTGGGACCGGTGGAACTCGATCACCTTCCGCACATCCACATTGCAGACGCCATCGCCGTAGGTGGCCAGGAAGGTGGAACCCTGGATGTACTGCCCAACTCGCTTGAGGCGGCCGCCGGTGTTGGTTTCCTGGCCGGTATCCACCATCCACAGCCGCCAGTTCTTCTCGGCATAGTCCTGCTCCAGGGGCACCAGCCGCTTGGTGCCCAGCTCGAGGAGCACATCCGAATGGTGCATGTCGTAGTTCAGGAAATAGTCCCGGATCAGTTCGGCCTTGTAGCCCATGCACAGGACAAAATCGCTAATCCCGCACACCGCGTAGTGCTTCAGGATGTGCCACAGGATCGGCTGATCCCCGACCTTGATCATGGGTTTCGGCTTGAACTCGGTCTCCTCGCGCAGTCGAGTGCCCTTCCCGCCGCAAAGAATCACAGCCTGCATGAGCCCCTCCCTCGGGAGTGGCAACCGGAGGGAGGGACCGGGGCAGTGCCAGAAACCATGCGACCTCCAAGCAGGGAAAGGCAAGGGTCAATCCAGTGCCAAGGTATCGAGAGGTGCAAATCATGTTCCGGTAGTTATCGGCAGTTTTTGCTCTTTTCGCCTGAGTGTTGAGGTCCCCGGGGGGGACCGAGCTACGCCCGTCTCCCGAAACTCCGCTCCAACTCTTCCAGAGTCAATTTCTTGATGATGGGCCTGCCGTGGGGGCAGGTGTTGGGGACTTCGCAGGCCAGGAGATCGCGGATGAGGGCCAAGGCCAGGTCGGGGGCCAGGTCCTGATGCTTCTTGATGGCGGCGCGACAAGCGAGTTCGGCATTGAGGTCCCGGCGAAAGGCATCCAGATCCGCGCGGCCTTCGCGCTCCATGCGAGTGAGCAGATCCTCCAGAAGGGCATGGGGATCGCGGTCGGCGAGAAAATCCGGCAGGCCCCGGACCACCAGGGCGTCTTCCGCGAAGGGCTCCACTTCCACGCCCACCGCTTCCATCTCGGCCAGAAAGGGCCGCAGGCGCGCCAAGGCCTCGGGGCCCAGTGCAACCACCTGGGGCGGTAGCAGGGGCTGGATCGCGGGCCGGTGCTGGCGCAGGAAGAGCCGCTCGAAGAGGACCCGCTCGTGCGCCACATGCTGGTCCACGATCCAGAGTTCCGGGCCGCGGCCTCCGAGCACTTCCGCCAGCAGGTAGGTCTGCTCGAAGGCACCGAGGTAGTGGATCTCCAGGTGCCCCGAGCGCGCCTCGGCCACCCCTTCGGTGCGGGGTTCGTAGGCGTAGGCCGTATCCAGGGGCCTGGGGGGAAAGACCTCCGCCCGGGCCCCATACCCCCCAAGGGCGCCGCCGGCATGATCGGACCACAGACGGGGATGCTGCGCGTTCAGGCGCCGTGCGGGATCCAGCTCGAACTCCGCCTCCAGGGGCCTGGGCGGGAGTTCCAGCACCGAGGCCGGCCCGCCCCGCAATGGCGCCCAGGCCCCCTCGGCGGCGTCCCGGACCCAGGCGAAGATGCGCTGGGGTTCCCGGAAGCGAACCTCGGCCTTGGTTGGATGCACATTGACATCCACCGCCTCCGGCGGCAGTTCCAGGAAGAGGACAGCCGCCGGGTACGACCCCTTGGCGAAGGTGCCTGACCAGGCCTCGGACAGGGCCGCGAGCAGGAGCCGGTCCCGCACGGCGCGGCCGTTGACGAAGAGGTAGAGGTGATTCCGGTCCCGGAAACTGAGGTCCGGGGGCGATACAAACCCCCTCAGGCGCCAGGGCAAGTCGCCGTTGACGAAGGGCACCAGGGCACCCAGCTTCGCCCCCAGCAGCGGGGCCAACCGGGCCCCGGCATCCGCCACCGGCGGCAGCACCAGAGGGGCACCGCGATCGGAACGAAGGGTCCAGTGCACCCCTGGAGCACCAAGCGCCATCCGGGCCACCACGCCCCAGAGCTGGGCGTGCTCCGTGTCCGTGGACTTCAGGAACCGCCGCCGGGCCGGCACCTGGGCGAAGAGGTCGCGCACCGTCACGGTGGTGCCGTGGCTGCGGGCCAGCGGCACCACGCCCTTGATGAGGCCGAATTCACAGCGCAGGTGGTGGCCATCGCCCTCCCGCTCGGCGCTGATAAGGTCGAAACGACTCACGCTCGCGATGCTGGGCAGGGCCTCGCCCCGGAACCCGAAGGTGCCCAGGTGCGCCAGATCATCGGCCGTTCTCACCTTGCTCGTGGCGTGCCGTTCCAGGGCCAGGTAGAGCTCATCTCGGGCCATGCCGCAGCCATCGTCGGCCACCTCCAGCCGCCGCTTGCCCCCCTCCTCCCAGGAGATCTCGATGCGACGAGCGCCTGCGTCCAGGGCGTTTTCCACCAGTTCCTTCAGCACCGAGGAGGGTCGTTCCACCACCTCGCCCGCCGCGATCTGATTGGCCACCTGGTCGCTGAGAATGCGGATGCGGGACATGGGTCCAGTCTACGCCAGGCCCAGTGGATCCCTTCTCGCCGAGGGATGCCCAGACCCCTGGGCCAGGGCCTGGGGACGCAGCAGATGACCCAGGTAGGCCAGCAGGAAGCCGGAGGCACTCAGGCCATGGCACCAGGCCAGGGCTGTTCGCCAGGCGGGATCGGTCACCACCTGGATGCCGACTCCCGAAAGGACCATGGGGGCCATGAGCAGGGCGGCGCCGAGGCCCGTGCGCAGGCCTGCCCGGCCCTGCCCAACCCTGCCCAGGAGGTGGCCCCGCACCACCATGCCCAGGGCGAAGACCAGCAGGGGGGAAGCGACCACATGCAGGTGCTGGGCGATGGGCAGCCAGGGATGCGCCTCGGGGCCGAACTCCCCGAGGCGCTGGCCGAACCAGCGGAGCCACCCATCCAGAAGGCCGCTACCGGCGGTCAGCAGGGCGGCGAGGTGCAGACTCCAGCGGTCCAGCGGGCTCATTTCCCCTCCCGGTAGAGCACCTGGTACAGGGCGAGACTGCGCCGGGCCGCACCGGTCATGGCGTGGGCGGTGAGCGTCGCGCCGGAGAGGGGATGGATGGCACCCTTCAGGCTGAGCTGCCCGTCCAGTATCTTGCCCTCGAACTGCTGCACCCATGCCTCTTTCGCCCGGTACTCCGCGGGTTCCCGGAAGGCAACGGCCTCCACCCGGGCGATGCGGCCTGCCGGGGCGATGGCCACCAGCAGGGTCTCGTTGAGAGTGCGAACCCGGTGGGTATCGAAGAAGGCCACGCCCACCAGGGCACCGTTCTTCCGGGCCTCGTAGGCCACCAGCCACCGGTCCGGCACCTCCACCGCCGCCAGGGCGCTGGCACGGGTGGCCTGGAGCTCGGTCAGGACGAATTCCCTGCGAAGCAGCTGCGCACCTGGAAAGGCCTGGGCCAGCGCCGCCTGGCCCGTGGGCAGGGCGGCGCCAAGGGTCAGGGCCAGGGTCAGGGACAGGACAATGGGCACAAGGGCACGAAACATGGCGGACCTCAGAAGGTGTAGCCCAGGGCCAGGCTCACCTGGTCCCGGCCCGTTTGCGCGTGATTCTGGGCCTGGGTGAAATCCAGCTTCACCACCACCTGGGGAATGGGCTTGAAGGCCGCGCCCAGGGTGATAAGCGCCTGGTCCATGGATCCACTGGCGACCCCACCGCTGACCACGGCCGCCTGGGCGTTCAGGCGTTCCCACCGCACATAGGGGAGGAGGGACTGCCGGTCCCCGCGAAGCAGGTCATAGCCGGCCTCCAGGTAGCCGCCCCACTGGCGGGTGCCCACCGAACGCGCCGGATCGCCGGGGGCCAGGGCCTCCACCCCGGCGGCCGCGTTGGTGGTGCGGGTGTAGAGGCCGCGCACCTGCAGGCCCCGGGCCCGATACTCTGCATGGGCGTCCCAGAGGGTTGTGGTGATGGCTTCCCCGCTGCCGCTCTGGTTGCTGTTGCCAGTGTAGAGGCTGGTGCCCAGGAGGACGCCCGGGCGGGGGGTCCAGTCCAGGCGACCCGCCCAGGCGAGGCTCTGCGCGTTGGCCTCCTTGCCCGCCTGGCGCCCGCCCCGGATGCCCGAGGCGGTGAAGGCGGAGGCGTCGAGGCCATTCAGCAGGTAGAGCCGGTAGCTCAGGTGGCCAGGCAGGTCACCGTGAAGGCCCACGCCGTTCTCGTGCCAGGTGGTCGGGATGAGGGTGCGCTCCACCTGGGGGCGGCGCGCGCCCAGGAAGGCTGGCGGCTCGTGCAACTCGTTGATGAACCCCAGGGGCAGCAGCAGCATGCCCGCGCGTACATTGAAGGCCCTGTTCAGCAGAAAGTCCAGGTAGGCGAACTCCACGATGGCCTCGCCGGCAGGCCTATCATCGCTGTAGCCGCCGTGCTCGAACTCGATTTCCGAATTGAACACGATGCGATCGGTGAATTTGTAGCCGGTATAAAGCACCATCCTCAGCGCGTCCGCCTGCTTCTGAGAACCCACCCAGGTGGCATCCTGAAGGTTGGCCGTTTTGGCCTCGTAGAGGAATTCGCCGTAGCCACCGATGCTGAACCCCGATGGCCTTGCATATACCTTGCTGGCACTGGAACCCAGCCCGAACTGACCGGCCTCATTCGCCTCGGGCATGGCGGCCTGGGACTTCTGGGCTTCCAGCTCCCGGGACATGGCCTCCAGGCGGCGCTCCAGCTCCGCGATGCGCCGTTCCGAGTCGGAGGCAGGGGCCGCAGGTGGTTCCTGGGCCGAGAGGGGCGCGGCCAAAAGGGCGCAGATCAGGGGGGTGAGCAGGGCTTTCATCGGGACTCCCGGGGGTGCAGGGTTGGGTGAAGGGCACGGAAGGCCTGGCTCAGGCGGAGGCTCCCGTCGTTGAGAAGGAATACGGCCGCCAAGCCTTGCTGGTCGGCCCAGCGAAGCCCGGCGTCCGGTCCCAGCACGAAGAGGGCGGTGGAGTACACATCCGCGGCAAGCCCATCCGGAGCCACTACGGCGGTGGCACCCCAGGCGGGGCAGGGCTCGCCGGTACGCGGGTCCAGAAGATGCCGCCCCCGCTCGGAGGTGCCGCTGCTGGCCAGCGAGGCCTGGTTCAGCAGGAAAGTAATTCGCGGCCACTGGCGATCCTGGGGATCCGCCACGGAAACCCGCACTGGACGCCCCCAGGCCAGCAGCTGCCCGCCGAAATCGAGCAGGCCCCGCCGGGTCTGGGCCACTCGGCGCATGCGGTCCAGGGCATAGCCCTTGAGGAAGCCCCCTTCCTCCACACCGGCGGCGGGATGCCGCAGGCGCGCGGTACCCGCCTGGGCATCCAGCACCAGATGGCGCAGGCCCGATGCCTCCCGGGCCGCGACGAGGGCCTCGGGCGCGGGCTGGGCCGGCCTCCCCCGCAGCCCCCAGGCTTGCACCAGGGACGCGAGCACAGGATCGAAGGTGCCCCGGGTTCGGGCACTCAGATCGCACACCCGGGCCAGGAGCCTCAACCATTCCGGGTCCATGGGCACGGCCTGACCCTGGGCCGCGTTGAAACGGCTCCAGGAGGAATCGGGGTTCCAGGTGGAGCAGGCCGCCTCGATGCGGACGACCTCTCCGAGGGCCCGCTCAGCCCGTTGCGGCAGGGGCTCCGGTCCTTCCAGGTGCAGCCACAGTTCCGTGCCCATGGCGAGGACCCGACGGTCCACCTGGGGGGCGGAAGGGGGGGCGGCCAGCAGGACCAGGAGGGGGGGGAGGAAGATCATATCGAGACTTAGTCTCAAATGTTTCCTCTCGATAAGCCAGAAAATTTTGAGATGGAGTCTCATAATGTGATGATGATCACCCTCGCGGCACACTGGTGCCATGGCACTCAGCCACCTCACCCCAGCCCTGTTGTTGCTGCCCAGCCTCGTTCTGGCAGCCCCCCGCAGCCAGGCGCCCGATGCGCCCTGGCTGACCTTCACCACGGCCCATTACCGGGTGCACTGCCCCACCGCCCTGGAGGCCTTCGGGCGGGAGGTGGCGGGCCGGGTCGAGGGCATCCACGCCCAGTACCTGGGCCTCCTGGGCTACGCCTACGAGCAGCCCGTGGACATCCTCATCCAGGATCCGGCCCTGGAGGCCAATGGCATGGCCCTGCCCCTCCTGCGCCGTCCCTTCGTGGTGCTCTGGAGGACGGAACCCGAACCGGATTCCGGCATCGGCCACCACCGGAGCTGGGCGGAGCTTGTGGTCACCCATGAACTGGGCCACCTGCATCACCTGCTCAGGCCCCGCAGGCATCCCAGCCTCTGGCAACGGTGGACCGATCTGTTGGGCCCCCTGGCGGAGAAGAGTCCCCGCTGGGTGATCGAGGGCTATGCCACCGTCATCGAGGGCAAGCTCACGGGGAGCGGGCGGCCCCACAGTGCCTTCCGGGCCGCCGTCCTCCGCCAATGGGCCCTGGAAGGCAAGCTCCCCACCTACGAGGCCCTCAATGGCGGAGGCTCGTTTCTCGGTGGGAGCCTGGCCTACCTGGGGGGTAGCGCCTATCTGGAATGGCTGGAAGTCCGGGCCCAGGAACCCAAGGTCTTCCAGCAGCTCTGGCTCCGCCTGGCGGGCAAACGCCCCTTCGAGGAAGCCTTCACCGCCACCTTCGGCTTCACCCCCAGGGATGGCTACCAGCGGTTCGCTGCGGAGCTGACCCACAGCGCCCTGGAGCTGGAACGGCGCGTCCGGGCCCAGGGGCTGCGGGAAGGTGAGCTTTTTACCCAGCTCCAGGGCTGGGCCACGGACCTGAGCCTGAGCCCCGATGGCAGGTACCTCTTGGCCCGGGTACTGGATCCCAAGCTGCCAGGCCTCTATGTCTGGGATCTCCAGGCCCCCCGGCCGGCACCCGCCAAGGCCGAAGAGGGCGAGCCCGAGGACCACGCTCCGCTGCGCCCCACCCAGCCGCCCACCCACCGGCTGCCGTCCATCCACGGGGCCCTGCCCTGGAAGCCCTTCTGGGCCTCCGCCCAGACGGTGGGTTTCCAGCTCCGTCTGCCTGATCAGGAAGGCGTGCTGGTGGCCCGCCCCAAGGTCTGGACCCTTGGCCTGGGGGTCCAGCCCGCCAGGGTGGTCAGGGCCGAACCCCTCCTGGCGGTGTCCAGCTGGAAGGAGGTGGACGGCATCTGGAACCTGGTCAATGCCCAGGGCCAGCCCCTCACCCGCACCCTCGGCGCCGCCTGGAACGGGGTGCCCTCGCGGGATGGCCGCTGGATCTACTACACCCAGCTCAGCGCCACCGGCCTGCAGATCCGCAAACTGGACGCCAGCCTGGCGCCCCTCGACGCGGTGCCCCTGCCCAGGGATCCCGCGGCCCTGGCTGCCTCAGTGCTTCCCACGGAGGACGAGCCCTCCCCGCTGCCGAGTCCGGTGCCTGTGCCCTCCCATCCCTACCGGGTGGGCGAGAGCCACCAGGTGTTCGGCCTGGGGGCCTACAGCTTCTCTCCCTCGGGCCTCGGTGCCCAGGCGGGTGGCGGGGGCAACGATCTCCTGGGCCGCCTCAACTGGCAGGTGTTGGCGGGACTCGGCAACGGTGCCGGCCCCCGGGGCGCCATGGCGGGTGCCGCCTGGCGAGGCTGGCGCTTTGCGCCCTCTCTCCAGGTGTTCTCGGCGCTGGAGCGGCCCTCGGCCCAGGCCTTCGCACCGGTCACGGGTTTCGACCGGGAACGCCGCGGCTTCGAGCTGGCCTTCACCGAGGAGCATCTGGGCCGGCCCTGGGCCCGATTTCGTTCCCACGGGTACCTGGAACAGGTCGCGGGGGAAGCTGGCCTGCCCGGAACCCGCTCCGCCCTGGGCCTGGAGCTGCACCTGGCCAATTTCTGGTCCCGGGGCGATCAGGGATTGGCCCTCAGCCTCCATACCCGGAACCAGGCGGGACGGACGGAGGGCCGGAGCTGGGCCCTGGCCCGGGGTGGCCTCGGCGCCAGGTGGCTCAATCCCTGGCTTCCGCTGAGCCTGCACTACCAGGAGGGGCGCATCACGGGGGCCCCCTCGAAGCTCGACGAGTTCCATCTCGGCGGCCAGGAAAACACCCTGCTGCCCGCAAGCCTTGACATGAATCGCATGGTCCAACCCGCGCTGCCCGCGTACACGCTCACCGGCACGCGCCTGCGGGGCCTGCGAGGGGAGTTGGGCCTGGGCCTCCTCCGGGTGTATCTGGACCACAGCACCCTGTGGGACGGTGGCGCCCCCAGGCCCCCGGGCCAGCGGGTGCTGGGACTGGAACTGGTCAGCGGCAGGCTGAACCTGCCCCAGGACACGATCCGGCGCGTGTTGGGCAACCTCTCCTTCACGCTCGGATTGCATCGTCCCTTGGACGGGATCATGAAAGGCCGTACGGTGGGGACGCTGAGCATGATCCTGAGGCCCTGACTCCCCATGCTGTTTTTGGTAGCGCTTCTCCTCATCTTCCTGGTGCAGTGGTTCCATCTCCGGCTGCTGCGCCTGGAATGGTCCGAGCGACTCCGGCGCTGGATTCCCTGGGTCCTGGGCCTGGTCCACCTGCCCCTGATTCTCTTCGCTGGCATGCGCATCCTCGGCCTGGGAGGTCACAACGCGGTGCCCTACCTGCGGGCCCTGGCGCGGGTGGGTTTCTACTTCCAGGCCTTCACCGTCCTGCACCTGCTCATGGCCATCGCCGCGGAGGGGCTCTGGCGCTTGGGCCATCCGGCGGACGAGGAGGACCCCGCCACGGTGGAGGATCCCGGTCGCCGGGCCTTCCTGCGCACCGCCGCACTGGCCAGCACCGGGGCCGCCACCGCCTTCACCGTGCTGGGTCGTCAGGAGGCCTACGCCGATCCCCAGCTCACCCGCCTGGAGCTGGCCTTCCCTGACCTGCCCCCAGGGATCGCGGGCCTGCGCATCGCCCAGCTCAGCGATCTCCACGCCGGCCCCATGGTGGGCGCGGCAGCCCTGGCCCGCTGGCGCCTGCTCACCGAGCGGGAACGGCCGGATCTGATCGTGTTCACCGGCGACCTGGTGGATAGCCGACCGGAGGAGCTGGCCCCCTTCCTGGAGGCCTTCCAGGGTCTCGATGCACCCTTCGGCCGCTTCGCTGTGCTGGGGAATCACGACTACTTCGACGACCCCAGGCCCATCTGGCGGGATCTGGAAAAGGCTGGCATCCGCTGTCTGGAAAACCAGTCGGCCCTGGTCCAGCGCGGGGCGGGCACCCTGGCTCTGCTGGGACTCCAGGACCCCATGGCCCGCAATGGCCGCTTCCGGCGAATGGTGTTCGGACCTGGACCGCGCCCAGCGGAGGCGGCTCAGCATGTGCCGGCGGAAGCCTTCCGCATCTGCCTCAACCACCGTCCCAGCGAGTGGGGTGCAGCCCTGGCGGCCGGGGCGCGACTCACCCTTTCGGGCCACACCCATGGGGGCCAGATCAATCCCATCCCCGGCGTTTCCAGCGCCAGGCTGCTGGGCCCCCACACGGAGGGGCTCTACCGCGCAGGGCCCGACCTGCTCTATGTGAGCCGTGGCCTGGGCGTCGTGGGCCTGCCCATCCGCATTGCCGCACCGCCTGAGATCACGCTGTTCACCCTGCGCAGGGGCTGAGCCGTTCCGCTCAGCCCTTGACCAGCACCCATAGTCCCACGGCGAGAAAGGCGCAGCCCGCGGTCCATTTGATGGCGGCCTCGGGGATGACCCTGAACAGGACGCCCCCCAGGGCCACGCCGATGCCTGTGGCGCACACCAGCGCGGCGCTGGCCGCGAAGAAGACGGTCCAGAGCTGGCCGCTGCGCACCGTGGCGCTCATGGCAGCCAGCTGGGTCTTGTCTCCCACCTCGGCCAGGAAAACGGTGGCGAAGGTGGTCCAGAACAACGCACGATTCATGGAGGCTCCAGCAAACCAAAGGGAACGCTTCAGGGTAATCCAGCTTCATCTGGGGCACACTGGAGGGATGGCGCCAGAGGCCTTCGACCTCCCAACTGAATATGTAGACACGGCCGAGAAGTTGCAGGCCGCCCTGCCCCGGTGGCATGCGGCCGGCGTGCTGTCCGTGGATATCGAGTGCAGCCTCACGGGCATGCATCACTGCCTGCTGGCCCTGCTGCAGGTCGCCACCCACGACCAGGCCTGGCTGGTGGACCCGTTGGCCCTGGGGGATCTCATGACACCCACCCTCCAGGCCATGGCCCAGGTGCCCTGGATCGTCCATGATTTCTCCGGCGATGGCATCGTCTTCAAGCGCATCTACGGCGTCGTGCCCGAGAGCATCTTCGACACCATGCTCCTGTCCAGGGCCCTGGGCTACCCCCAACCGGGCCTCAAGACCATGGCCAAGCTCAAGCTGGGCATCAATATCCCGAAGGAGGAGCAGGATTCCAACTGGATGCTGCGGCCCCTGCGGGAAACCCAGTTCAGCTACGCCAGCCGGGATGCCGCCCTGTTGCTGCCCCTGCTGCGCATTCTGGCGGACGAGGCCGAGGCCAGGCGGAGTGATCCAGAGGTGGGCCCCAGGCTGGCCACCCTGCCCAGGGAGATGCGCCACCTCCTGCGGCGGGTGCGTGCCTATGCCCCACCGGCTCACGATCCCGTGGTGGAGAAGGTGCGGCACCTGGGAAGCCTGGCCGTGGAGCAGGCCAAGCGACTCACCGCCCTGCGCTGGGC
>JBBIHT010000012.1:0-13653 GCA_037446845.1 Geothrix sp.
CCTGGGCGGAAAGGGGCCAATGGTCGGGCGTCTGGAGGATCCGCAGCTGCTTCTTGGTGGCAAACACCTCCAGTGCTTCGCCGGTGAAGGCCGGCGCCAGGACCACCTCCCAGAAGTTCTGGATCATCACCCGGGCCAGTTCCAGGCCCACGGGACGGTTGAAGGCCGCGATGCCCCCGAAGGCGCTGAGTGGATCCCCCGCCTGGGCGCGCGCGAAGGCCGCCAGGGCGTGAGGGCCCTGGCCCACGCCGCAGGGGTTGTTGTGCTTGACGATGACGCAGGCTGGGGCCGGAAACTGCCATACCAGGCGCGCGGCCGCATCGGCATCCAGCAGGTTGTTGAAACTGAGCTCCTTGCCCTGGTGCTGGGTGCAGGCGGCCACCCCTTCGGCTGACCGTCCAGGCTCGGTGAAGAAGGCGGCGGGCTGGTGGGGATTCTCCCCGTACCGGAGGCCCTGCTTCTGGACCAGATTGAGGCACAGGTGGTGGGGCAGACGGGTGGCGGGGGTTTGCTCCAGATCCCTGGCCATCCAGCCGGAAATGGCCGCATCGTAGGCGGCCGTGCGGCGGAAGGCTTCCAGGGCGCACAGCCTGCGGTCCGCCAGGCTCCAGGCGCCCGCCTTCAACTTGGCCAGGAAGGGGGCGTACTGGCCGGGGTCCGTGAGCACGGTCACCGAGGCATGGTTTTTGGAGGCGCTGCGGATCATGCTGGGGCCGCCGATATCAATCTGCTCAATGGCTTCGGCTGCGCTGACTCCCCCCCGGGCGATGGTGGCCTCGAAGGGGTAGAGGTTGATGGCGACGAGGTCAATGGGCTCGATGCCCTGGGCCTTGGCATCGGTCACATGCTCGGCTAAATCTCGCCGGAACAGCAGGCCCCCATGGATCCGGGGATGGAGGGTCTTGACCCGGCCGTCGAAGCATTCGGGCGCGCCGGTATAGGCCGCCACTTCCATGGCCTCCAGCTTGGCTTCCTGCAGGGCCCGAAGGGTTCCGCCCGTGGCCAGGAGACGCCAGCCCTGGGCCAGGAGGCCCTCTGCCAAGGGCAGCAACCCCGTCTTGTCGTACACCGAGATCAAGGCCGTCGGCATGGTATCCCCCGAATCCTTGATTTTTCCACGGTTTGGAGGGGGCCGGAAGGGCTGGAAGTCAGGTTCTCTGCCCCCCAGCCCGATGAATGCCCTGGGGGGAGTTTTCCATGGATGTCCAGGTCGAGGTTCAATTCACAGTCCAGCACACCCTGGACCAGCTCCGCCAGGAGTTCGTGCAGCGGGGGCACATCCCCCCCTGGCACACGCCCGAGGGCGGGGGGGCCCCGGACCTGTTCTTCGAGACGAAAACCGTGAGCCTCACCCTTTCCTCCGAATCCGACCGCCAGGCTTGGTTTGTTTTTTCCGTGGAGGCCACCGGCGAGCTGCGCAAGCGGGTGGTGATCCCGAATGTGATCCCCGCCACAGAGAAGGTGGACATTCCCGATCTGGAGTCATTCCTGGACTTCTGCCGCCGCTGCATGGTGGGCGCCGCCGGAATCGGATGAGCGCGGCACCTTTACCTCCCGGCCTCCAGGCCCCATCCTGAAACCCTTGGAGTCGGGCCATGCCGAAGATCCGCATCAACGATATCGAGCTGACGGTGGACACCGGCACGCTGGTGCTGGATGCCTGTCGCCAGGCGGGCCTGGACATACCCCACTACTGCTATCACCCAGCCCTCACCCCGGTGGCCACCTGCCGCATGTGCCTGGTGGAGATCAAGGGCCAGCCCAAACTGGCCACCAGTTGCACCACCACCGTGCCCCCGGCGCCCAGGGACAACCCCGATGGGGTGGCCATGGAAATCCTCACCAACACACCCCTGGTGGCGGATGCCCGGGCCGGTGTGATGGAATTCCTGCTCATGAACCACCCACTGGACTGCCCCATCTGTGACCAGGCCGGGGAGTGCAAGCTGCAGGACTACTCCTACCGCTACGGCAACGGTGATTCCCGCATGATGGAGCCCAAGCGCCGCTATCGGTACGAGGACCTGGGTGCAAAGATCGTCATTGACAAGAACCGGTGCATCCATTGCACCCGCTGTGTGCGCTTCACGCGCGAAATCAGCGGGGGCAGTGAACTCACCGTGGCCCAGCGGGGCTCACATCTGGAGGTGACCACCTACACGGGCAAGACCCTCGACCAGAACCCCTATGCCGGCAATGTGGTGGACCTCTGTCCCGTGGGCGCTCTCACCAGCCGGGACTTCCGGTTCCGCAAAAGGGTCTGGTACCTCAAGAGTGTGCCCTCCATCAGCCGGCATTCCGCCCTGGGCAACCCCATCTGGATGGATCACGAGGCCAACCGCCTGTTCCGCTTCCGCCCCCGCCCCCTGGAAGGCAAGGACACCACTCACTTCATCAGCGATGTCGAGCGATACGCCTATACGCGCTACAACCGCGAGGGGGAGGCCCCGGTGCCCATGCTGCGCGGTGAGGCCACCTCCCTGGCTGCCATCCGCGATGCCTTTCAGTCGGCGGGCACCGTGGCCGTGGTGGGCCAGGGCACCTTCGGTTGTGATGCGGCCCAGCGGCTGGGCGAGCTGGCGGCCACGGAAGACCTTCGCTTCGGCAGCGGCGACAGGACCATTGCCGTGGTTTTGCCCAAGTACCAGACCAGCGCCGACGGCATCCTCAATCGCCGTGGCTTCACCCAGCGGGGCTTCCGCTTCGGTGCCCTGGACGACCTGCTGGCCAGGCTCCAGGCCGGGACGATCAAGGCCGTGGTGCTGCTGCACGACGAAGCCTTCACCACCGCCCGGGAGACGGACCTGCTGGGGCAGGTTCTCAAGGCCGCTCCCTTCAGCCTGGCCCTCGAGGCGACCCCCTCTGACCTGGGTCGCCTCGCCACGGCCTTCCTTCCCGTCACGACCTATGCCGAGGAGTCGGACTTCATCATCAATCACGATGGGGAACTGCGTCGCTACCAGAAGGCCCTGGAGCCGCCCAAGGGGGTTCACACCGTGTCCGCCTGGGTCAAGGGCCTGGCAGCCGTTCCGGCGATGGCCTGAGGGCCTGGCCGGGTCGCGGCAGTTGGATCCAGGAGGCACCCCTTGCTCCTCCATGACACCCTGAGCAATGGCCTGGTTCGCTACCTGACCGCCGAGCTGCCCACCTACCAGCGGCGGGTACCCAATGACATGGATCGCCTGCGGGGCGAACTGCGCCCCGGGGATGTGGTGCTGGTGGAGGGCAAGTCGCGCATCAGCCGGATCATCATGACCTTGACCCAGAGCTCATGGAGCCATGCGGCCATGTACATCGGGGATGCCCTGCTCCGGCGCGGCGGCCCCCAGGCCCAGGAGGCACTAGCCGCCTACGGGGGAGAAGCCAGGTACCTGGTACTGGAAAGTGATATGGCCGATGGCGTGCGGGTCCGGCCGCTGGCCTGGTACGGGAACTACAATCTGCGGATCTGTCGCCCCCTGGGGCTTTCGGCCTGGGATCTGGAGCGGGTGCTCGCGGAAATGCTCCGGCACCTGGGCCTGCGCTACGACCAGCGAAACATTTTCGACCTGGGCCGGTACCTCACGCCCTTCCACCTGCTCCCCCACCGGTGGCGGCGACGCCCGCTCTACCTCGGCAGCTCCTCCAGCCGCGAGGTGATCTGCTCGGCCCTCATCGCCAAGGCCTTCTATCTGGTTGGCTTCCCCGTGCAGCCGGTGGTGGGGGAAGGCGGGGGTGGCGACCGGAAACGGATCATCGTCCGGCACCCCAGCTACATCATGCCCCGGGATTTCGACCTCAGTCCCCATTTCCAGATTCTCAAGTTCCAGCCGGGGATGCGCCTGCCCGTGGCCTGAGGCTGCCGCCTATTTCGCGACGACCTTTGCATCCTCCAGGATGACGGCATAGGAATAGCCCGAGCCGAAATCCTTGTCCGTGGCGAGCACCCCCCGCAGGGTGACGGTCTGGCCCTTGGCCAGCTCATTCTTGGTGGTGATGGCGATATCGTGGGTGCCGCTCTTGGCATCCCCGCTGCCGTCCTGCAGATGCAACCAGTTCTTGCCCAGGATGCCGCCGTTATACTTCACGACCTTGCCGCGGATGCTGACGGCCTTCCCCTTGAGAGCGCCCTTCTGGGCGTGCACCTCGGCCACGGTGCGGGCCTCGGCCCCGGTGGCCTTCTCCACCTTGCCCACCACGATGGGAGCCTCGGGCTGGGCGGCGGGGGCAGCTGCAGTCATCGCGGCGCCCGCCTGGCCCAGGGTGCCGAAATAGATCTGGGCGAAGGTCCGCTTCAGGGTCTTCGATTCGAAGTTTGTCATCAGCATGGGATTGGCGACGGTCACTTCCGCGCCCTTCTCGGCCTTGGTCTCGGGGACCGCGGCCCAGACTTCCCCCGTGGGGGCCTGGATTCGCAGGTAGCTGTAGGGCGCGGCATCAATGCGTTCCAGGAGCTTGCCGGTCAATGCCGCGTTGGCGGCGGGCGCGGCATTGGGCGCGGCCACGATGGGATTGCCCGCCGAAGCCTTGTCGCTGTGGCAGGCCAGTGTCGCGGTGGCCATGAGGGCAACGGAGATCAGGGTGCGCATGGAGACTCCTCGGGAGAACGCGGGACCAGGAACCCTCAAGGTTAAGCCAACCCGTCGCCCATCGGAACCCGGAACGGGCAGGTGGTGACCATTGTCCTTAACTGTCTTCGAAAGGGCTGCGGGCCGGGTCGTCCCAGAAGGGGTAGAAGCAGTACCACTGGCTGGGGAACTGGCGAACGAGCCGCTCCAGATGGTCCACATAGGCGGCCATGCCGGCCTCGATGGCGGCCTTCCGCTCGCCCCGGGCCCCGGTGACCCGGAGCGGTGCCTCGAAGCGGGCATGGAAATGCCGGGCCTCGTCCGTGAAGAAGAAACTGCTGACGATGGGAGCGCCAGTCATGGCCGCCAGTTCCCAGGGGCCCCTGGGGAAGGGAACCTCCCGGCCAAAAAAGGGCATGGGGATGCCGTTCAGGCTGAAATCCCGATCCCCCTGCATGCCCACAAGGGCGCCTTCCCGCAGAAGCTTCACCAGGGGCAGGGTGGAGAAGCCCACCCCATCCACGGGGATCCCCACGACGCCGCCCTGGGCGCGCAGGGTTTCCCGGAGGCGCTCCACGGCCTCGAAACGATCGGGCTTGTAGACCGTGTGGATCTTGAGGTTCCGGGCCCGGAGGAGGACGCCGCCCAGCTCGTAGTTGCCCGCATGGGCCGTGAGCAGGATCACGCCGCGCCCCTCGGCCAGGGCGGCATCCAGGTGGTCCAGTCCCTCGATGGAGGCGAACTGGGCCATGGCCTCCTCGAGTGGGCGTTGGCCGTACCAGAAGAAATCCACCCAGGAGCGGGCATGCTGGCAGACCATGTCCCGGGCCACGCGTTCCACCAAGGGGTCCGAAGCCCTCCTCCCGAGCACCTGGGCGATATTGCCCAGGACCGCCTCCAGGTACTTGGGCCGCAGGATCAGGAAGGCCTGGGCGATCTGGTCCGCCAGGTCATGGCCCCGTTCCCGCCGGGCGAAGCTGCGAGCCGCCCAATGGAACAGGGGGAACAGCGAGCCGAAGACCGCGCCATAGACGAGGCCGAGCAACCTGGAATCGGACTGCATCCGGTCCTGCACGCGTCACTTCCATACATTCTGGTTGGGATTGCGGTCGGCCATCTCCGCCCACAGCCGCTGCAGGCTCTGCAGACGCTCCGGGTAGGCGAGGGCCAGGCTGTCCAGGGTGGCTTCGTCCTCGGGATCAAGGGCGGAGGGATCCGCGATGACCTCCGGGGGAAACTCCGGGAACACGGCGGGGAGCAGGGCGCGGTCGAAGCCCCGGACGCTCAGAAAACGGACGCCGGGGGTATCCACGAGGGCCCCTTCACCCGCCTGGGACAACCAGCGGGCGGCGGTGGTGGTCTGACGCCCCGTGCCGAAGCGGGTCAGGTCCCCGGTCCTCAGCTCCAGGCCCGGCCGCAGCGCGTTCAGGAGGGTACTCTTCCCCACGCCGCTGTGGCCCAGCATGACGACCACCCGGTGGCCCAGCAGCGCCCGCAGGGCCTCCAGGCCTTCCCCTCGAAGGGCGGAGGTCTCGTGGATGGTGATGCCCTGATCCCGCAGGGGATCGAGTTCGGGGAGGGTGTCCTTTTTCGAGGCCCGGTCCCGCTTGGTGACAATGACCCGGAAGGCGAGCCCGGCATCCAGGGCCAGCACCTGGGCCCGCTCAAGCAGGCCCGGGCGCAGGGGCGGATCCACCACGGCCGCGCAGACCCAAAGTTCATCCGCATTGGCGCAGATGAGCTGCCAGGGCTCCCGATCGTCGCCGCCGCCGCGCCGCAGGAGGGTCCGGCGGGGCAGGACCGCCACCACCTGGGCCACAGGCGAGGCGCCTTCCTCCTGGTACAGGGTGGGCAGGGCGGGGGCATCCGGTTCGAGGGGGGCTGCGGAGTAGCGGACGCGATCACCACAGACCAGCCGCACGCCCTTGAGCTTGCCCCCCAGGGTGGCTCGCAGCCGGGTGCCATCCTCCCGCTCCAGATCCACCCATTGGCTGAAGCGCTGGACCAGGGTGGCCTCGGGGAGGTGACTCCAGGGCCCGGCATCGGGCAACTGCAACTGGGCTTCCGAATCATGGCACTCGATGCCGGTCTCCATCTGCCCCGCCCGCCGTTGCCTCCGTTTGCTGTCGGCCGCACGCTCCGTGGAGTAGGCATTCCGGTGCTCGAGATCCTGGGCCAGACGGCTCTGGCCCAGGCGGTATTTGCGGCTCATCGTTCGGCCATGGCCATCAGGCGCGGCCCGCAAACTCGCCGGTCTCGGTGCTGACCTTCACCTTCTCGCCCTCCTTGATGAAGAGGGGCACTTTGATTTCGATGCCGGTATTCAGCTTGGCGGGCTTGGTGACATTGCCGCTGGCCGTGTCGCCCCGGGCGCCGGGCTCGGTGTACGAGACGGTGAGTTCCACCTGGGTAGGCAACTGGAGGCCGATGGGGTTGCCGTTGTACTTCTGGATTTGGACGATGAGGCCTTCGCTGAGGTAATCCAGGGCATTGCCCATGAGATCGGTGCCCAGGCTATGGGTTTCGTAGGTTTCCTGGTCCATGAAGTGGGAGCCCTCGCCATCGCTGTAGAGGTAGCTGGCGGGTGCCAGGGCCAGATCCGGTTCCTTGAACTTGTCCCCGGCCTTGAAGGTCTTGTCGAAGACGGCGCGGGTGAGCAGATTCCGCATCTTGATGCGCACCAGGGTTTGGCCGCCCCGGGCGGTGGGGGTGGAAACCTCCACATCCAGGCAGTGGAAGGGAGTCTCTTCCAGCTCGAAGTACATCTTGCGCTTGATGGCGATGGCTTCAATCAACGCGGCCATGGGGGCTCCATTCAGTCCAATCCTCCATTCTAGCCTGCCATCCCCGGAGCGTCCCGAGGGAAGGGTGCCTCGCCAGCCACCTCGATTGATGCCTGTATTTCAGGTGAGGCACACTAGAATGAGGGTTCCATGGCTGAACCGAAATCCATTGGCAGGTACCAGGTCCTTCGCCCCATTGGGCAGGGCGGCATGGGAACGGTCTACCTGGCGGAGGATCCCCTCCTGAAGCGGCGGGTGGCGATCAAGGTGATCCGGGTGACGGGGCAGGCCCGCCACCAGGCGATGCTGCGGTTCCGGCGGGAGGCGGAGATCAGTGCCCAGCTCAACCATCCCAACCTGGTCACCGTGTTCGATGTGGGCGTGGAGGAGGAGCTGGGGCCCTTCCTGGCCATGGAGTTCGTGGAAGGGAAAAGCCTTGGCAAACACATCAAGGAGAAGAATCTCGACCTGGAATCGGGCAGCCGGGTGCTCATCCAGGCCATGCGGGCCCTGCGGGCGGCGCACCGCCGGGCCATCGTCCACCGGGATGTGAAGCCCGACAACATCCTGCTCAGCGAGGAAGGGCGGGCCAAGCTCATGGACTTCGGGATCGCCCGGAGCCTGGGCCACATGAGCCTGGACCCGGAGCAGGCGCTGGATCCCATGCCCCTGAACCTCGAGGGGAACGGTGGGTACGCCGCGACCCTGGCTCTCCGGCTCACGACCACCGGGGATTTCCTGGGCTCGCCGGCCTACGCCCCCCCGGAGGTACTCAGGGGCGGCGAAGGCACGCCCGCTTCAGACCGGTACAGCTTCGCGGCCACGGCCTTCGAGCTGCTCACGGGCCAGTTGCCCCATCCCGGGAGTGGGCTCACGGAAATCATCATTCACATCCTGCAGGACCCTGTGGCCATCCCGGCGGACATGACCCCGCGTCTGGCCGCGGTGTTCCAGCGGGCCCTGTCCGTGGACCCGGACGAGCGGTACACCACCCTCCCGGATTTCATGGAGGAGCTCATTGATGCCCTTCCCGGGCCCGCCAGCATGCGGGCCCGGTTGTTCGCCGCCCTGGGCCAGGATGACGCTGGTACGGGCAGCGTCTCCGTGGCGCGGTTCAGGGTGCCCGAGGCCAATGGTGAAGATAGCGGAGCCAACCTCGTGGAGGCGCGGCTGCGCCAAAGCCAGCCGGTCAAGATCGCCCTGGCCGAAGATCCGGTGGAATCCTACCTGACTTCCCGGAAGCGCCGCGCCCAGGACCGGGAGGAACCCACAGACTGGATCTGGATCCTGAAATGGGCCGCGTTGACCTTCCTGCTGCTTCAGCTCTTCTGGTGGGTGGCGCCGAGGCTGTCCCACCTGCACTTCCAGTCCTAGTGGGCCTCGACAGAGCTACGGGTATCCATCTGGGTGGCTGGCGAGGCCCCCTCCATGGGTGCATGGCAGCTCTGGCGCCGGGGTGCAAAGCTGCGCCCAGGTTGTCTCACAGAAATCGCAGCAGCAGGAAGAGGGTGCCGTTCCAGCAGGCATGAACCAGGATGGGGGTGCGCAAGCTGCCCGTGTGCCGGAAGGCCAGGCCCAGGGTCCATCCGAGGGTTGCCAGGGTGATGAGCCCTGCCGGTTGCAGGTGGATGGCTCCGAACAGGAGGGCGCTGCCCAGGAGGGCGGCCTTGACGCGGCCCCCGCGGGCGAGCACCGGCAGGAGGAAGCCCCGGAAGAACAGCTCCTCAAAGCACGGCGCCAACCCCGCCACGGTGAGGAACAGGATCAGGGTGGCTGGCCCGCCATGCAGGCCCTGGAGCAGTTCCTGGAGATCCCGTTGGGGGTGCTGTTCTGGCGCGAGAAACTGGCTGCTGGTCAGGGCCACGGCGAGGACCAGGGCCACGGCCAGGGCGAGGAAACCGCCGCCCCAGGCCAGATCCCTGGCGGGCCCGCCGGGGGCCACCCGCTGCCAGAGCGCCTTCACCGAAATGCCTTCCGCCCAGGTGAGCAGGCGCAGGCCCAGGGCGGCATGCAGCAGGTATCCCAGGGGCAGGGCCACCCAGCGCAGGGAGGCCCAGGGCCACAGGAGCAATCCCGCCAGGTTCCCCGTGGCGAAAAAGGCCAGAAACCAGGCCAGGAAGATGAGGGTGGCGGCCCGGCCGGAGAGGCCCCAGGCGGGGCAGGGCCGGAGGGGAGGTTTGGGCCAGAGGAGCAGGGCTACCCCCAGTCCCAGCCCTCCCAGGGTCAGTCCCGCCACGGCCAAGGCCAGGGCGCCGAGGATGAGCAGACGATGGACCAGCCGTTGCCTGGCCTGGAGGCGCAGGGGGGTGCCGTCTCCTTGGCGATCCCGGAGGCGCGCCTCCAGCAGGTCGGCGCCATAGCCCGCGCCCAGGCGCCGGTGCACTTCGGCGCGGTCGGCAGCGCTGGGCAGGGGACCTCCCTCGTAGGCGCAGCGGGTCACCCTGAGCAGGGCCTCCTGGCCCTTTCCTGGGGGCGCAGGAAAGGGGCTGGGCCAATCAGCCAAGGGCGATCCTTCGTGGCGGAGCAGGGCCAGGAGCGCGCGATCCCAGGGATCCGGCGGGGCGGGATCCCGTTGCCAGGAAGGGCTTTTTCCGAGGAGCACCTCGGGCCCCAGGAGGACGACTTCCAGGAGTCTCCCCTGCATCGTGACCTGCTCAGAGGGCCGTCTCGCCTGGGTGGCCCGGGCGCGCAGGGTGAGGCCCGCCACCAGGCAGGCCAGGGTCAGCAGGAGGGCAATGACGGGGTCGGCCCAGCGAGGGTCGGGTTGCCAGGGCGAAGAGGCCGTCGAGCGCATGGATCCAGCCTACGACAGGGCATGGCGGTATGGTTGGATGCTGGAGGCTCCATGCCATTCGCCCACCCCATTGAGGTTCGATTCCGCGATCTGGACGCCATGGGCCATGTGAACCACGCGGTGGTCGTCAGTTTCCTGGAACAAGTGCGCTTCCAGTGGTGGCGGGCCCATCTCGCCGGCCGCGATTTTCGGGAAGAAGGGTTCCTCATCGTGCGGGCGGAGGTGGACTACCGCCGCCCCATCCTGTTAGGCGACGATGTGCGGGCGGAACTGCGTTGCACCCGGGTGGGCAGCAGCTCCTTCGACCTGGAGTACCGCCTCACCAAGGGCCCTGGAGGGGAAGTGCTCGCCGAGGGCAGGACGGTCCAGGTGATGCTCGACTTCGGGACCCAGCGCTCGAAGCCCCTGAGCCCCCTGACGCGCCAGTGGCTTGAGGCCCAGGCCTGATGCTCCTGGGCACGGCCTCCTGGGCCGAGGGGCCCGCATCGCGCCGGGCCCTGGTGGGCCGACTGGATTCGGGGCGCCTGGCGGACCTGAACCGCATCGAGGCCCTGCGTCTGCGGAAACTCGGTGAAGGGGATCCCGAGCGACTGGCGGAAGTGCTGGTGCCGCCGAGCCTCAGGCGGGTGCTGGAAGGCGGGCCGCGGGCCCTGGCCCGGGCGCGGCAGACCCTGGCCTATGCCCAGAAATGGGAGCGCCGTGGCACCCTTCCCGCCTCGCTGGCCCCCGCGCCGGAAGGGGTGGAACAGCTCCCCTGCCTGCCTCGCCCTGCCGCGATCCGGCGCATGGATGGCCAGATCCTGGACCGGCAGGCGGTCCAAGGCCCCGGAGCCGAATTGCTGGGCCCGCCCACACCCGCCATGGCCGCGGTGGGACTGGCGGGTGGCCCCATTGCCGGCTTCTGCCTGGCGGCGGAGGGAACGGACGGGCTGATTCTGGGCGCCTGGCTCATGGACGAATGGCCGGTCGGCAACCTGGAGCTGAAGGTGGGTTCCCTGCGACGAAGCACGCCCCTGAAGGCCTGGGAGGGGCTGGATCTCCCCCTGCTACTGGCTGGCGAGGTGCTGCTCCTGCCCCCACCCCGGATCAAACCCCTCCAGGAATCGCTCGCCGGGGTCGAGGTCAGTGTCAGCGCGGGCGCGGACTGCCTGAGGCTCCGACTGGGTCCCGAAGGGGTCCATCCCACCCTGCAATAGGTACCTCATTCCCGCATCATCTCTGCGATAAGGAAGGCCAGCTCCAGGCTCTGGGCCCCGTTGAGACGGGGGTCGCAGCCCGTCTCGTAGGCCTTGGCGAGATCAGTTTCAAGGGGGCCCTCGGTGCCTCCAGTGCATTCGGTGACAGGGTCCCCTGTGAGTTCGAAGTGGACCCCGCCCAGGCGCGAACCCTCGCGCCGGTGGAGCTCGAAGGCCTGGCGCAACTCGGACAGGATGGCGGAGAAATCCCGGGTCTTGAGGCCGGATCTGCTTTCAGTGCCATTGCCGTGCATGGGATCACAGCTCCAGAGCACGGGATGATCGGTGCTCTGCACGGCCTGGATGAGCGGGGGCAGGGCCGCCTGAATCCGAGTCGCGCCAAAGCGGGTGATGAGGGTGATGCGGCCGGGGTCGCGCTCCGGGTCCAGCCGGTCGAGGAGGTGCTTCAGGTGATCGGCCGTGGCCGAGGGGCCGAGCTTCACTCCGATCGGGTTGCGAATGCCGCGCAGGTATTCCACATGCGCGCCATCCAGCTGGCGCGTGCGTTCCCCCACCCAGACCGAGTGGGCGGCGAGGTTGTAGTAGGCCTGCGTCTCGGGTATCCAGCGGGTGAGGGCTTCCTCGTAGGGCAGGAGCAGGGCTTCATGGCTGGTGTAGAACTCAATGCGCTCAAGCACTTCCCGCTGAAGCCCCCCCAGGGCTTGCAGGAAGTCCAGGGACTCCCGCACCTGCGCCAGGGTCCGCCGGTACTCGGGCACTGCCTCGGCACCGCCGGGCAGATCCCACCGTTCGGGGTGGTGCAGATCCGCGAACCCCCCAGCCGCCAGGGACCGAAGGTGGTTGAGCGTGGCCGTGCTGTGGAAGTACGCCTCGAGCATCCGCTGAGGGTCCGGTCGCCGCTGCTCGGGTGTGGCTTCGAGGCCATTGATCAGATCCCCGCGGTAGGTGGACAGTTCCTGGCCCCGGAGCTGTTCGGTGGCTCGACTGCGGGGCTTGGCGAACTGACCGGCGATGCGCCCCAGGCGTACCACCGGTTTGCGCCCGCCGTGGGTCAGGGCCACGGACATCTGGAGCAGCACCCGGAGTTTCCCTTCGATGGCACTGGATGAGCAATCCTTGAACTGCTCCGCGCAGTCGCCGCCCTGCAGGAGAAACCGTCGTCCCGCCGCGGCCTCGGCCAGCAGGGCCTTGAGCCGGTCCACCTCCTGGGGGATCACCAGGGGTGGTAGTTCGCGCAGCCTGGCCAGTACGCGCTCCTGGGCCGTGGCGTCCTCATAGGCCGGTTGCTGCTGGGCCGGGAAGTGCTGCCAGCTGTGGGGATTCCAGGAGGTCATGTAGCCAGTCTGGCCGGGAACGCCATCGAAGGACAGGGCCCTGGCCAGAGTCGGGGCTCAGGCCGGATCTCGCTCCACCACGCCCACCCAGCGGTACCCCTCGCCCCCGACCGTGGCGATCCAGGGCCTCGCCGGATCCTCCTGGAGCTTCCGCCTCAGGTTGGCGATGTGGACATCCACCGTCCGGGCACTGGGGCGGGCGTCTGCCTCCCAGGCCATCTGGAGCAGCTCCTTGCGACTGTGAGTCCTTCCGGCATGGGTGATGAGGATCTCCAGCAGGCGGAACTCCCGCGGCGTCAGTTCCAGCACCTCGCCGTCCCGGGTGGCTTCCAGGCGCGGCAGGTTGAAATGGAAGGGACCCGAGCGGAGGGTGGGCTGGTGTTCCGTGGGCCGACTGCGGCGCAGGATGGCCTTGACCCGGGCCAGCAGTTCCAGCACCGAGAAGGGTTTCACCAGATAGTCATCGGCCCAGAGGCTCAGACCCTGAACCCGATCCGACTCCTCCCCCCGGGCGGTGAGCATCAGCACCGGGACCTGGTCCTGGCGGTCCCGCAGGGATTTCAGTACCTCGAATCCGTCCACCTGGGGGAGCATGAGATCCAGCAGGATGAGATCCGCAGGATGGGCCGCATGGGCAACCAGAGCCGGTCCCCCGTCACCAACGGCCTCGACGGAATAACCCTCAAAGGAGAGGTTGCTGATAAGCAGTTGGCGGAGGGATGGTTCATCCTCCACCACAAGGATGTGGGTCACGGGTTCTCGTTCAAGGATCAGTGGCTCTACCATGCATGAACTGTCAGAAAAAAACAATCCATGAATTTGAAATTCCCAGTAAGGGCTTGCGAGGTTTCGCGGAGCCGGGGGGATGGAGGATCATGCGGCAGGCACTTCCAGGAGGGCGATGAACCCCTCGCCGGGTGCGGAGGAGAAGGTGAGACCCCAGCCACGGGGCCCCCTCCGCGATCGCCAGCCGAAGGCGCAGCGGGAGCGGGAGCACGC
>JBBIHT010000013.1:0-13571 GCA_037446845.1 Geothrix sp.
GGGGTGAAGGCGATGGGGCCGTAGGGGCCATTCGGGGTCTGGTTGACGGCTTCGGCCAGGCCGACGGTCAGTTGCGCCACGCGGCTGGAATGGCCAGAGGTGCTGGGGTCCCGGGCCTCGATGGCGGTCACCGAGGCGTTCACGAAGCCTTCGAACAGGCGCTCGATGTCGTTCTTCAGACCCAGAATCTCCTGGGTCCGGGTCTCCACCATCCGTTCGAGGTTCTGCTGGTATTCCTCGTTCTCCCGCAGGAGGCGGTAGTGCTCCAGGGCACGCTCCAGGGCGGCCTCGATCTCCACCAGCTTGAAGGGCTTCTGGATGAAGTCGTAGGCCCCGCGCTTCAGGGCCTGGATGGCCGATTCCGTGGTGGCATAGCCCGTCATGAGAATGCCCATGGCCTTGGGATCCAGGCCGTGGACTTCCCGTAGCAGTTCCAGTCCGCTGAGCCCTCCCGGCATGTTCAGGTCCGTGAAGATGACCGGGAAATGCCTGGCCCGCACGCGCTCCAGGGCCTGGGTGCCGCCCTCGGCGCATTCGGCTGCGTAGCCCTCGTCGTTGAGGGCCTCCACCAGCAGGCTGCGCAGGTCCTCCTCGTCGTCCACGATGAGGATGGGAATGGGGGATGGAAGGGGCACGCAGACTCCGGCTACCGGGAACTCATCGGGCCCCCGGGGCCCCGGGCCAAGTTTTGACCACCCAGGGCGGAAGGCCGAGGGGGCATGCGTGCCTCCTTCGCGGGAACCCTCTCGCCTACTGGATCCGCTCAGGCACCACCCGCAAGTCGTTCCCCTGGATCTCCAGGCGGGCCCGGCCATCAGCCTGCAGATCGCCCTTCAGGATGAGCCGGGACAGGGGGTTCACGATCTCGTGCTGGATGAGGCGCTTCAGGGGGCGCGCGCCGAATTGGGGATCGAAACCCTGCGCCGCCAGCCAAGCAAGGGCGGCCTCCGGCACCTCCAGTTCCAGTCGCTGGCCTTTCAGCAGGGCATCCAGCCGTCCCAGCTGGATGCGGGCCACGGCCGACATATCCTCCTGGTTGAGGGAGCGGAAGCTCACCACCTCGTCCAGGCGGTTCAGGAATTCCGGCCGGAAGTGCCCGTGGAGGGCCTTCTGGATCGCCTCCTGGGCCCGGGGCACATCGCCCCCGGCATCGTAGATGGCCTGACTGCCCAGGTTGGTGGTCATGAGCACCACCGTGTTGCGGAAGTTGACGGTACGGCCCTGGCCATCGGTGAGGCGGCCATCCTCGAGCACCTGGAGAAAGAGGTCGAAGGTGCGCGGGTGGGCCTTTTCCATCTCGTCCAGGAGGATCACGGCATAGGGGCGGCGACGGATGGCCTCGGTGAGGCGGCCGCCCTCCTCGTAGCCCACGAAACCGGGAGCGGCTCCGATGAGGCGCGTGGCATCGGCCTCGTGGGTGAATTCGCTCATGTCAATGCGCACCAGGGCGTTCTCGTCATCGAACAGGAACTCAGCGAGGGCGCGGGCCACTTCCGTCTTGCCCACGCCCGTGGGCCCCAGGAACAGGAAGCTGCCGATGGGCCGCCTGGGATCCCCCAGCCCCGCGCGGTTGCGGCGCAGGGCGTCGGCGATTGCCCTGAGGGCCGGGTCCTGGCCCACAACCCGTTCGCCCAGACGGGCTTCCATCCTGAGCAGTTTTTCCACTTCGCCCTCCAGGATGCGACTCACGGGGATGCCCGTCCAGCGGCTCACGATGGCGGCGACATCCGCTTCGCCCACCTCCAGGCGCAGCATGGCGCTCTCCTTCGGGGTGACTGCCACCAGTTGTTTCTCCAGGGCCGGAATTTCGCCGTACTCCAGGCGGGAAGCCCGCTCGTATTCGCCCCTGTTCTTGGCCAGGTCCAGCTCGATGCGCAGATCGTCCAGCTTCTTCTGCAGCGCACGGGCGCCCTCGATGACCTTCTTCTCATTTGCCCACTGGGCCCGCAACTGGCCCAGTTCCTCGTTCAACTCCGCCAGCTCCTTGTCGACATCTCCAAGCCGGGCCCGGCTGGGGGCGTCCTTTTCCCGGGTGAGCGAATGACGCTCCATCTGCAACTGCACCTCCCGGCGCTCCCGGGCATCAATGGGCGCGGGCCGGGTATCCATCTGCATCCGCACACCGCTCGCCGCTTCGTCCATGAGATCCACCGCCTTGTCCGGCAGGAAGCGATCCGAGATGTAGCGATGGCTCAGCTGGGCGGCGGCCACCAGGGCCGCATCCTGGATGCGCACCCCGTGGTGCAGTTCGTACCGTTCCTTCAGGCCCCGGAGGATGGAGATGGTGTCTTCCACCGTGGGCTCATCCACGCGCACCGGCTGGAAGCGGCGCTCCAGGGCCGCGTCCTTCTCGATATGCCTGCGGTATTCGTCCAGGGTGGTGGCGCCGATGCAGCGCAATTCCCCCCGGGCCAGGGCCGGTTTCAGCAGGTTGGCGGCGTCCATGCCGCCCGACACTGCCCCGGCGCCCACCAGCAGGTGCAGCTCGTCAATGAAGAGGACGATCCGTCCTTCGGCCTTCTCGACCTCCTCGATGACGCCCTTGAGGCGCTCCTCGAACTGGCCCCGGTACTGGGTGCCCGCCACCAGGGCGCCCATATCCAGGCCCATGACCCGCAGACCCTGAAGGCTTTCCGGCACATCCTGCTTGTGGATGCGTTGGGCCAGGCCTTCCACGATGGCGGTCTTGCCCACCCCCGGCTCGCCGATGAGCACGGGATTGTTCTTGGTGCGCCGTGACAGCACCTGCAACACCCGGCGGATTTCCTCGTCTCGGCCGATGACGGGATCCAGCTTGCCGGCGGCAGCCAGGGCCGTGTAGTCCTTCGAGTATTTCTCCAGGCTGGCGAATTTCTCCTCGGCCCGCTCATCCTCCACCCGGGAGCCCTGGCGGGTCCCGCGGATGGCTGCTTCCAGTGTCTGCCGGCCCAGCCCGAAGCGCTCCAGCACCGTTTTGGCGTCCGTGGGGGCCTGGGCCAGGGCCAGGAGCAGCGCGTCCGTGGCCAGGAAGCGGTCGCCGAGACCGCGCCCCACCTCGCTGGCCACCTCCAGGAACCGCCGGAAGGCGGCGCCCACCAGGGGTTCGGCGCCACCCACGGCCCGGGGCAGGCCGGTGACCAGAGCCTCGGCGGCGGCCTCCAGGCCCTGCCTGGATTCCCCCGCGAGCCCGGCCTTCTCCAGCAGGGGGTGGAGCCCCGTTTCCGGCCGGAGCAGGGCTCCCAGCAGGTGCTGGGGCACCAGTTCGGGATGGTGGTCCCGGGTGGCCCGCTCTCGCGCCGCCACCAGCGCATCGTTGGCTTTCTGGGTGAAGGGGAGGAGGGACATGGGGCACCTCATTTCCAAGGATGGATCAAATATGATATGAATGCACTAAAATTTTCTTCTAAAAAATAATAAATAAAAATTAACCGAAGGTCCAAGGGAACCCATATAGGTTCATGAACAACAGAGTCCACTTGCCTCGGGAGGTTTCATGGCTGATCTGTGTCCCACCAACGAGCATTCCGTGGAGCGCCTGCTCCGCGTGATCCTGGGGCTGGGCCTGTTGTCCCTGGCCTTCGTCGGGCCCAAGACCCCCTTGGGATTCCTGGGCCTGGTTCCCCTGCTCACGGGGCTCCTGGGCTCCTGTCCCTTGTATACCCTGCTGGGGATCAGCACCTGTGCGAGGCCGACGAAGTAGGCTCGGGCCGAAGGCCTACAGGGCTGTCCTGGGATGGATGGCCGCGTGGGCGAGCAGCAGCCCAGTCAGCAGGGCGATGGCCACGAAGAGCGCCTGGAAGGCGGTGTCCAGGCCCATCACCAACTGTTTCTGGATGATGAACTCCAGGCCCCGGAAACCCAGTCCCCCGGGCACCAGCACCATGAGGCCCGGCAGCAGGGTGACCACGGAAGGACGCCGCTTGAACCGGGTGTAGAGGTTGCTGCCAAGGCCCAGAGCGAAGGCGCCGAGCCCCACGCCGAACTCGGGGCCCAGCAGGGTCGCCCCCTGGCGGGCGCCGTAGAAGGCCAGGATGCAGGCCGCCAGGATCCACGGGAAGTCCCGGAGGCGTCCCTTGAAAATCACCACGAAGGCCAGGGCCGCCAGGGCCAAGGCGAAGGGCATGGCCCAGGGGGCCAGGGGCAGGGGGGTGCCGCGCAGGGCCTGATCCAGCAGGGGTGCGCCCAGGCGCTGGCCCAGGGCCACCCCAAAGCCCAGGGACAGGAAGGTCATGGCTGTATCCACCAGGCGTGCGGTGCCCGCCACCAGGTTGCCCGTGGCCAGCTCGTTCATGGACACCACCAGTCGCAGGCCGGGGAGGAGCACGATCAGGCCGCCCAGGGTGAGGACCTGGGGCGACACATGGGGGAAGCGCCAGGCGAACACCAGCGCCAGGAAGCCCACCAGGGCGCCCGCGACGGGGTAGACCAGCCGGGCCAGGCCTGCGTTGCGGCCCAGGATGACGGTAGCCAGCCCCACCAGGGTGCCCAGCACACCCGTGAGCAGCATCTCCCGCCAGCCGCCCCCGAAGAACAACGCTGCCGGCGCCGAGCCCAGGCCGAAGCAGAGGGTGGTGGCGCCCATGCCCCAGCGGTCGGGCGCCGCGAGAATGCCGCGAACCCGTGCCCGGGCTTCCGGCGTGGACAGCCGGCCTTCGATGAGGTCGTCGCTGGCGGCCTGCAGGTCGCACAGGCGGCCCAGGTCCACCTCGCCTCCGGGACTGCGCTGGATGAAGGTCCACTGGCGTCCGTCCTGGGCCAGGGAGGCGAAGAAGGCCGTGGGCAGGGCGAAGAACTGGCCCTCCAGCCCCAGGCGCCGGGCGATCTGCGCCAGGGCCCCCTCGAAGCGGTGGGCGGGGATGCCCAGGGACTGGAAGGCCTGACCCATTTCCAGGCACAGCGCCACTTCCTCAGGCGTGTCGGCGATGGGCGAGGCGAGGGCGGCGCGGTCGGGCATGTTCCAGGGTAGCCGCCTCAGCCCGCGGCCTCCTCCGCCAGGGCGAGGCAGGCGGTGAGCCCGGGAGATTCGATGCCCAGCAGGTTGACCAGGCCCGGGATGCCGTGGGCGTCCTCGCGCTGGATCAGGAAGTCGGGCGCGGTCTCCCCGGGGCCATGGAGTTTGGGCCGGATCCCCGCGTAGGCGGGCTGGAGGGCCTCAGCGGGCAGCCCGGGCCAGTACCTGCGCACCTCGGCGTAGAAACGGTCGGCCCGCCGGGGATCCACGGTGTAATCCAGGCGATCCACCCATTCCACATCGGGCCCGAAGCGGGCCTGGCCCGCCAGATCCAGGGTGAGATGGACGCCCAGCCCGCCCTCCGAGGGGATGGGATAGACCAGCCGGGAGAAGGGCGCGGGGCCGCCCAGGCCGTAGTAGTTGCCCTTGGCCCAGCGCGTGGGCAGCGGCGGGAGGCAGGCTTCCCGGAGGCGGCTGAAGCGCCAGGCCAGCCCCAGGGCGCCCAGTCCGGCGGCGTTGAACACCCGGTCGGCCTGCAGGCGCATGGGCTCCTCACCGCCCACTTCCACCTCGATTCCCGCGGCGGCACGGCGCCCCCCGAGCACCGGGCTGTTCAGTACCACCGTGGCGCCGGCCTTTTCCGCATCCAGGCAGAGTGCGCGCATGAGGCCGTGGCTATCCACGATGCCGGTGCGGGGCGAGAGCAGGGCCGCGGAGCAGCGGAGGGCGGGTTCCAGTGCACCGGCCTGGCGGGCGTCCAGCCACTGCAGATCCTGGACGCCGTTGGCCCAGGCCCTGGCCTGGAGGCGCCGCAGGGACTCGACCTGATCGGGATCCGTGGCGACGATGAGCTTGCCGCAGCGGCGATGGGCAATGGCCCGCGCCTCGCAGTAGGTGTAGAGCGACCGGTTCCCCGCCACGCAAAGTCTGGCCTTCAGGGAATCCGCCGGGTAGTAGATTCCCGCGTGCATGACCTCGCTGTTGCGGGAACTGATGCCGGTACCGATGCGATCCTCCGCTTCCAGCAAGACCACCTCGTGACCCCGCGAAGCCAGTTCCCGCGCCAGCGCAAGTCCCACCACGCCCGCCCCGATGACCACACACTCCACCCGTTCCATGGGGACCATCATCGCGGCAATCCCGCGCCTGTGGGAAGATTGAAGGCTCGCCATCAACCACGGTTCCCCAGCCCGGGATGACCCGCCCATGTCCACCCCCATGATGCAGCAGATCGCTGGCCTCAAGCGCGAGGCCGGGGGCGCTGTGCTCATGACGCGCATGGGGGATTTCTACGAGATCCTCGGTGAGGATGCCCTGAGGGCGGCGCCCGTGCTGGAGATCGCCCTCACCCAGCGGGGCAAGGGGACGGCTACGGAGACTCCCATGTGCGGGGTGCCCCACTTCGCCCTGGACTCGTACCTTCCAAAACTGCTGGCGGTGGGCTTCTCCGTGGCCCTGGCCGAGCCCACGGCCAAGGCCGAGGAGGTGAAGGGCCTCCTGCCCAGGTCCATCAAGCGCATCATCACGCCGGGCACCTGGCTGGATGACGATGGCCGCTGGTTGTGTGCCTTGCATCGGCTGGGAACTTCCTGGGGCCTGGCGCTTCTGCAACTGGCCTCCGGGGCCATTCGCGTACTGCCCGGCGACGGGGACGAGGCTCTCTGCGCCGCGCTGGAACGGCTGCTGCCCCAGGAATTGATCCTGGCCGAGGGCGCCGAGGATCCTCCTGGCCTGGAAGCGGCCCGAATCCGCCTGCCGGCCTGGCGCTTCGAGGCCTCCCGCGCCCGGCAGCAGGTGCTGGCCTTCTTCGGCTGGCAGCACCTGGAAGGGGTCGGTCTCGACCCCTTTCCCGCGGCCATCGGCGCATTGGCGGCACTGCTGGATCAGGTGGAGGCCACCCAGAAGGGCCGCCCCGCCCACCTCCAGGGCGTAGCGTTGGAACTGGGCTGGGCGGGGCCCCTGCTGGACGCCACCAGCGCGCGGCACCTGGAGATCTTCGCCAACGGCCTGGATGGCGGCCGGGCCGGGACGCTGTTCGCCCTGCTGGACCGGTGCCGCACGCGGCTGGGCTCGCGCCTGCTGCGCACCTGGCTGGACCAGCCCCTGCGGGATCGCCTTGCCCTGGAGCGGCGCTGGTCCCAGGTGGCCTGGCTCACGGAGGATCGCCGCCGCGGGCCCATCCAAACCCTGCTCGCCCAGGTGCCGGATCTGGACCGGCTGCTGGGCCGCGTGGCCCTGGGGCTGGCCACGCCGCCGGAATTGGGCGCTCTGCGGGCGGGCCTGGCGGTGCTCCAGGGGCTGCCCGCGACAATCGCCGATGAGGGCTGGGCCGCCGAAGTCGCCGATCTTGCCCTCTGGCCGGAAGCCACCCCCCTTTGCGCGGCCCTGCTGGCGGAGCTGCAGCGGTGCCTGGCGGAAGCCCCGCCCATGGACCTGGAGAAGGGCGGCGCCATTCGTGACGGCGTGGATTCCGAGCTGGATGCCGTGCGCCATCTGGCCCGGGATGCCCGGCAGGTGATGCTGGAACTGGAGGAGGAGGAACGCCGCGCCAGTGGCATCCAGAGCCTGAAGGTCAAGTACAACCGGGTGTTCGGGTACTACTTCGAGATCTCCAAGGCCAACCTGGGCGCAGTGCCCGCCCACTTCCTCCGCAAGCAGACCCTGGCCAATGCCGAGCGCTTCACGACGGAGAGGCTGGTGGCCTTCGAGCAGAGGCTGCTCAGCGCCGAGAGCGATCAGGCCAGGCTGGAGCTGGCCCAGTTCCAGCGCCTGCTGGCCCTGGTGCTGGAGCATCGCGCCGACCTCACCCATCTGGCCCGGGCCGTGGCCTCCCTGGATGTGCTGGCCGCCCTGGCTGAGCGGGCGCGGCTATCGGGCTGGACGAGGCCTGAGGCGGGTGAGGATCGCGAACTGCTGCTGGTCTCCGCCCGCCATCCCATGCTGGAGGCACGCCTTGGCAGCGAATGCATCCCGAACGACCTGGAGTTCAGCTCCGCTCAGCCCATGGCCGTGGTCACCGGACCCAACATGGGCGGCAAGTCCACCTTTCTGCGCACGGCGGCCCTGCTGGTGGTGCTGGCCCAGACCGGCTCCTTCGTGCCTGCGGAGCTCATGCGGTTCGGTCTGGTGGATCGCATCTTCACCCGCATCGGCGCCTCGGACCAGCTGGCGAAGGGCCAGTCCACCTTCATGGTGGAGATGACGGAGACGGCGCGAATCCTCAACCAGGCGACCGCAGCGAGCCTGGTCATCCTGGATGAAATCGGCCGTGGCACTTCCACGCGCGATGGCCTGGCCTTGGCCGAAGCCATCGCCGTGTTCCTGCGCGACCTCAAGGGCGGTGCCCCTCGCACCCTCTTTGCCACGCACTACTTCGAGATGACCCGGCTCGCGGATGACCATCGCATCCAGAACCTCCATGTGGAAGTGCAGGAGTGGGAGGAGCAGCTGCACTTCCTTCATCGGGTGGCGCCGGGGCCCGCGGACCGCAGCTACGGCATCCAGGTGGCGCGCCTGGCGGGCCTGCCCAGGTCCGTCATCCAGCAGGCCCAGCGGCTGCTGGCCCAGTCCCCCGAAGCGCCGCCTCGCGCCGCTGTCTGCAGCCAACCGCTGCTGCCGATGTTCGAGGTGGAGCCCGATGGCTTGCGGGCCGAGCTGGAGGCCCTGGATCTCAATCGGATGACACCGCTGGACGCGCTCGCCTGGCTGGCGATGAAGCAAAAGGGATGAACGGCTTTCCTGGCCGTCGCCTCCGTGGCTGAGGCTTGGAGTTCCCTGGGCTGCGCCCTGGGCAGCCGGTCCCCGAGGATCGGGGGGCAGGCATCCCGGCCATTCATGGTGGAATGGACCGGAGGGATACTGGAGGAAACGCCGATGATGGCCAGGATGTATCAGCCATGAGCGCCCCCTCGCATCCTATCCGCCGCCGCGACCGGGCCCTGGAGGCGGCCGAGGCCCTGCGCCTCCTGGAAAGCTCCGAATGGGGCGTGCTGGCCACCGTGGATGAGGCCGGCTGGCCCTACGCGGTGCCGGTGAACCATGTGCTGGTGGACGGGAGCCTGATCATCCACAGTGCCGGCGTGGGTCACAAGCTGGCCAACCTGGCCTTCAATCCGAAGGTTTCATACTGCGTGGTCACGCTGGCCGAGCCCCTTCCGCTGGAACTGGCCACCCGCTACGAGAGCGTCATCGTCTTTGGCCGGGCCCAGGTACTCACCGATGCCTCCGAGAAGCGGCTTGCCCTGCGGGCCCTGGGCCTGCGGTTCGCCCCGGCCCAGGCGGACCTGGTGGAACGGGAGATTGACAAGGACCTGGGCCGTACCACCGTGCTGCGGGTCACCCTGGAACGGCTCACCGGGAAGGCGCGGCGATGATCTATCGGCTGGCCCACACCCTTTCGCGTCTGGTGGGGTGCATCTGCTTCCGGCACCGGATCCTCCATCGGGAGCTGCTTCCGGAAGCCGGTGGCGCCCTCATTGTGGCGAACCATGTGAGCTACCTGGATCCGGCCCTGGTTGGGGCGTGTTTCAGGCGACCCATCTACTACCTGGCCCGTAAGTCCCTCTTCAAGGGCTTCCTGGGCTGGTTGCTGCCCCGCATCCAGGTGCTGCCCGTGGATCGCGGCAAGGGAGATCTCGCCAGCATGAAACGCATCCTCGGCCTGCTCAAGGCGGGGCATCGCGTCCTGATCTTTCCCGAAGGCACGCGATCACCGGATGGCGCCCTCCAGGCGGCCGAGGCGGGCATCGGGTTCATCATTGCAAAGGGGGAGGCGCCGGTCATCCCCGTTCGGATCTTCGGCGCCCACGACTGCTGGCCGCGGGAGTCGCGGTGGCCACATCCGGGTCGCATCACCGTCGTGGCCGGGCCGGCCGTGGAGTTTTCGAGCCGTTCCGCTGCACTCTGTGGCCGGGAGCGCTACCAGGCCTGTGCGGATGAAGTCATGGCGGCGCTGGCTGCGATCCGCCTCGAGGATTGACCCTGGCCGGGGAACCGAATCGGCTCAGAACGCGACCTTCATCCGCCGCAGTTCGGCCATGAGCAGCACGGGGTTGGTGTAGTGGAGTGTCTGGAGGTGGGCCGCCTGGGCGGAATCCAGGCAGGCGGGGTCCGGGTGGATGAGCAGGCAGGACTCGGGGGCCCGGTTCAGGCGGGCGGCCGCCTCCAGGAACAGACGAGCGTCGGGCAGGCTGGTGCCCACTTCGCCGGACAGCACCTGGGCGCTGAAACCTTCGTCCAGGCCCAACTGCGCGAGTCCCTGGGACCGCAGCCAGGCGGGGCCGTTCCCCACCAGGGCCACGGGCAGATGGGACTGGAGGCGCTGGGCCAGTTGCAGCATGGCAGGCACGGGCTGATAGGTGGCCTGGTACGCCCGGGCCAAGGCTTCCATTGGAAGGGAGCCGCCCGCCCAGGATTCAAGCTCGGAGGCGAAGCGATCCAGGTCAGTAGTCCCCGCATCCAGTGCCTTCAGGAAGCCCGGGTCGGCCTCAAGCGCGGTCCGGGTGTCGGCCTCGGCCTTCCCGCTCTGGCCGGCCACGAACTTCACCAGGGGTTCTGGGTTCCGGGTGCAGGTGACGCCCTCCAGCCCCAGGAGGATTCCCTCCAGGGATGCGGTGGGCAGGGCCCGGTTCAGGAAGGGCCCGTAGTCCTGATCCGAACGAATGATGTGCTCCAGGTACCAGTGCTTCAGGAACTCCAGCGTCTCCTGCACCAGCTGGGGTTCTCCGGGATCGTAGGCGTGGCTCAACTCCAGGAGACGGTTGATGAAGAAGGCGTGCTCCCTCCGCTGCTGGGCCAGTTTCGGATAGTTCGCCGCCTCCATGTACCGCTCCTCGGTGCTGAAATGCGTGAGAGCGTAGTCCGCCAGGCTGTGGAAGATGCGGGCCACCTGACCCGATTGATCCTGGCTGTCCACCAGGTCAATGAGCTCGTTCACCAGGTCCAGCAAGCCGCGATGCTGGGCGTCAATTTCCCGGAAGTTGATGTTGTAGCGATCTTTCCACTGGATGTGGGCCATGGGTTCCCTCGGGGTCGCGCCTCAGGTCTCATCGGAGCGATGGAGAAACAGTCCTGTTCTGGCAAGGTAGAGTGGAGCCATGGCCCTTTCCCTCAGTCGCACCCGCCTCCGTGTCGCCTGGACCTTGGCGGTGGGGGTGGACCTGATCCAGTTTTCCGCAGCCGCCGTTGGGCCCCTGGGCTGGCTCCTGGATGCCGGCCTGGATCTGGCCACCATGGCCGTGCTGTGGGCGTTGCTGGGCTTCCACTGGGCCTTCCTGCCCTCCTTCGTGACCGAGGGCGTGCCCTATCTCAACCTGGCTCCGCTCTGGACCCTCGCCGTGGCCCTCGCCAGCCGGGGCAGGGCCGGAGCTGGACGGCCATTCTCACCGGAGGTGCTGAAATGAATTTGGGCGTGCGAGGCCTGGGAGGCGTCTTTCTCTACGCGGACGATCCCAAGACCCTTTCCCAGTGGTACTCGGATCATTTCGGCCTGGCCTTTGCGGAATGGGAACCCGGCAGCTGCTTCGGCCTGGAGTTTCCCTGCACCGATCCCGATGGCACCCAGTCCCAGCTGATCTTCTCGATCATGAAGGCCCGGCAGCCCCTGGCCCCCGGTCGCCCCGAGTGCGTGGTGAACTGGCGTATCGGCGACCTGGACAGCTTCTGCGAGCAACTGGCGCAGGCGGGGGTACCCCTCGAGTCGCGGGAGGACTCGGAGTTCGGTCGCTTTGCCTGGATCCGCGATCCCGAAGGCCATCGGGTGGAGTTGTACCAGCCCCCCCAGAAACAGGGCCAGGTCTAGGCCACTGCCCCACCTTCGAATTCGGCCAGGTTGTGGCGGTTCTGCGCTTCCATGAGGAGCTGAGAGAGCTCCTTCTTGAGCGCATTGCGCATTGAAGGCGGGGCTGGCCACATCCCTGGGGCAGGGCAGGCCAATGGCCAGGTCCCGTTCGACCGTGCCCGGCCAGTACGGGATCACCCCAGTGCGATCGGGCAGGTAGAGGGCCTCCCCGTCGCTGTGGGTGACGAATAGGATGGTTTTCTTCAGTCCGGTCTGGGCGGCAACCGTTCGACCTGGAGGTTGCGGCGGGTGAGGGCATGGGCAATTGAACCAGTCAGGATGAGGAGAATGCGCGGCCTGGGTGGGGCGGGGGGCCTGATCCGGTTGAGGCGTCCCCTTCGGGTGGCCTGGGTCCTGTCTGCGAATCAGGCCCGCTTTCGTGCCACCAGGAGGTACTCCCGGCCCGCCCGGCGGGGGTGGCTCGTTCGGGCCCCGTCCAGGTAGAGCACCTGGAAGTGGGCCTCCGCGAGCTGGCGCATCTCGGCCATTCCGATGGCGTGGGGAGGGCCTGGGCGGCCGTTCACATCATGGAAGAGCACGGCCAGCCAGAGGCCGCCTGGGCGCAGGTGGCGCGCGCAGGCGGCCCCATAGGCTGGCCTGCGGTCGGGGTCCATGGCCACGAAGCAGGTGTGATCGAAGATGGCGTCCCAGGGCCCCAGGGGTGTCGTGAACCAGTCCGCCTGGGCCCAGGCCACTCGGTCCCCATAGCGCCCAATGGCCCCCTGGATGGCCCGAGGTGCGAAGTCCAGCCCCGTGACCGAAAACCCCTTCGAATCCAGCTCGGCGGCGTCGTGGCCGAAGCCACAGCCGGGCACCGCCAGGCCGCATCCCAACCGCAGCCCCAGAGGCAGGGCCGGGGCGACCAGTTCCGCCACCAGGGGCGTGGCGGCGCCCATGTCCCAGCCGGGATTCTCTTCGTCCTGGTAGATGCAATTCCAGTACTCGGGATGGGCGGTCATGGCATCAGCATGCAGCAGGTGACGGACGGGTGTCAGCCCCGGCGCCACCTGCGGGTGGCCATGAGCAGCCCGGTGGCCCCCAGGATCAGCCACAGACCGAGAACAGCGGTGAGGACCATGCGCTTCGCGCTGTCCTGGGCGAACTCGAAACTGTGGAGGCGGAAGGCCAAGTCGTAGGCCCGCCAGATGCCGTTGCGGCGGGCCCGGACTTCGCCTTCCAGTGCATCCACATAGAGGCGGGTGGCCCCGGGACGGAGATGGAAGGCATAGACGGGCCGGGGTCCGGCGTAGTCCTGTGAGGCCGGCAGGGGGCTGGCCCCGGCCCCCGCCACCAGCCTTCCTGGACCCGAGCGCGGGAACAGATAGACGGCGGTCTCCTCATAGGGGCCCGAGAAGTCCCGCCGGGCGGCCGCGCGGGCCCACTCGAGGGGAAGTGTCGAGCCCAGGCTCCGCTGGGAGGCCATGTCCCAGATCTCCGTCCGGTCACCCCAGTCCAGAATGCTCACCGCATGGCCTTCGGCATGACGCAGGAGGACGCTCCGGACCCCAGCCATCCGTTCGGGTGGCGGCAGCATGATGGCCTGGAACGCCGGGGTGGGTGCGGTCAACCCCGTGCTGGAGGCGTTGCCCCGCACGGCGCGGATGGGCCAGAGGACGAACACGAGGGCCGAGCCCATCCAGAACAGCAAGGGGAGGAGGGTGGCCAGTCCCAGCCAGAGATGCCAGGACCAGAGACGCCGCCATGGCCAGGTGGCCCGCCCCCGGGCGGGCAGAGTGAGTGTGGGCTGGGTTCCGTTCAGGTGTCCCCCTGGGAAGGTCGAGTCAGGGTTGTTGGATGGAATCC
>JBBIHT010000014.1:0-13180 GCA_037446845.1 Geothrix sp.
TCCGGTGCTCCAGTTGTAGAAGACCTTCTTGTATGGGCAGGCACTGACGCAGTAGCGCCAGCCCCGGCAGACCTTCTGGTTCACGAGGACGATCCCATCCTCGCCCCGCTTGTAGAGCGCCCCGCTCGGGCAGGCCGCCACGCAGGCTGGATTCGCGCAATGGTTGCAGATGCGGGGCAGATAGAACATCACCAGCGTCTCGATGCTCATGAGCTGAAGACGCTGGTCCTCTGTCATCGCCGCGAGATTCGGATCGTTGCGTGCATAGAGGGGCGACCCGCCCAGGTCGTCATCCCAGTTGGGACCGGCCTCGATATCAATGTAATCACCAGTCACCTTGCTGATGGGGATGGCCGTGGGCTGGTCGTCCGACTCCGGGGCGGTGAAGAGGTCCTCGTACCGGTAGGTCCATGGCTCGTAGTACTCGTCCATGGTGGGCAGGTCGGGCTGGTAGAAGATCTTCTGGAGGAACTTGCCCTTGCCCGTGAGGCGCAGCTGCAGCTTTCCGTCCCTGGCCTCCCAGCCGCCCTTGTACTCGGCCTGGTCCTCCCACTTGGTTGGAAACCCCGTGCCGGGCTTGGTTTCCACATTGTTCCACCACATGTAGTCGGCACCCTTGCGGTCCGTCCACACATTCTTGCAGGCGATGGAGCAGGTGTGGCACCCGATGCACTTGTCCAGGTGGAACACCATCGCCACTTGAGAGCGGATATCCATCTCGTTCCTCCTACCAGACCAGCTGGCCGAGCTTGCGGACATACACCACCGTTTCGCGGTTCACGCCGGTGGGCCCCCAGTAGTTGAAGTGGTACGAGAACTGTCCGTAGCCGCCCACCATGAGGTTCGGCTTGAGGCGGATGCGCGTGAGGCTGTTGTTCATGCCGGCGCGCTTCATGCCCCGGATGGGAGCCTTGGGCACACCATAGGTGCGCTCGGTGGCGTGGTACTGGATGCAGGCGCCCTTTGGGATACGGCCGCTCACGCAAACGCGGGTCACCACCACGCCGTTGTCGTTGTGAACCTCGACCCAGTCGTTGTCCTTCAGGCCGATGGAGGCGGCGTCGCCCTCACTGAGCCACAGGGGGTCGCACCCCCTGGACAGGGTGGTCATGCGCTCCGTGTCCCCGTAGGTGGAATGGATATGCCATTTCCCGTGCGGGGTGAGGTAGTTCAGGGCCAGGGTATTGCCTTCGCGCTGGGAGCAGCGGAGATCACCCAGCACCTGGCTCGGAGGCGTGGGTTTGTAGGTGGGCAGGTGCTCGCCAAAGGCCAGGTAGCCTTCGTGATCCAGGTAGCAGTGCTGACGGCCTGTGAGCGTGCGCCATGGCACCATCCGTTCCACATTGTAGGTGAAGGCCGAGTAGGGCCGCTTGTCATCCACGAGCCCCGACCAGCAGGGGCTGTTGATGACTCTGCGCGGCTGCGCCAGCAGGTCCCTGAAGGAGCGCCGGACGCCCCGGTAGGGCTCGGCCAGATCCTTCAGGGGCAGGCCGGTTCGGCCTTCCATGTACTCGTACGCCCGGTAGGCGATTTCGCCATTGGTCTCCGGGGCGAGGTGCAGCAGCACATTGGCCGCGTCCATATCCGCTTCGAGGCTGGGCCGCTTCTGGCCCTCGACCATGACCGTAGGATGGGTGTCCAGCATCTGGTCATAGATGTCCTTGATGGGATACTTCACACCATGGGCGCCCAGGCCCTGTTCACGCGCATTGGGCCCCAGGGAAACGAACTGGTCGTAGAGCTTCGAGTAGTCCCGGGTGAGCACCGTCAGGCCGGGCATCGTCCTTCCAGGGACGGCCTCGCATTCGCCGGCCATCCAGTCCCGGATGTGCGGCTGGGCGATTTCAGCTGGCGTGTCGTGGGCCAAGGGATTCGAGACGATGTCCTCGATGGGATTGGGCAGGTGCTTGGCCGAGAGCTCGCTCACCTTCTTGGCCATTCCCTTGAAGATGTCCCAGTCACTCCTGGATTCCCAGCAGGGCGGTACGGCCGCGGACAGGGGGTTGATGAAGCTGTGCATGTCCGTGGAGTTGAGATCCGTCTTTTCGTACCAGGTCGCCGTGGGCAGGACGATATCGCTGTACAGCGCCGAGGTGTCCATGCGGAAATTGATATCCACGACCAGATCCATCTTCCCCGTGACCGTGGGGCGCCAGAGCACATCCTTCAGGGTCCCATCGGCCACTTCCTCAGCAATGGCATTGGTGTGGGTGCCCAGGTAGTGCTTCAGGAAGAACTCGTGGCCCTTGGCCGAGGTGCCGATGGCGTTCCCGCGCCAGATGTACCAGATCCGTGGCCAGTTTTCGGCGGCATCGGGGTCCTCGACGGAATAGCGCAGATCCTTCTTCTTCAACCGGTCCACCGTGCTGGCGATGATGGCCGCGTCATCGGTGGCGCCCGCCTTCCGGGCATCGGCCACCACCTTCATGGGGTTCTCGTTGTACTGGGGGAAATAGGGAAGCCACCCACTGCGCACGGCCCGGGTCTGCATGTTCATGCAGTGCCCTTCCACCAGGCCACTACCGTCCGGCACCGTGTTGTAGGCCTTGAACTCCCTTTCGTACCGCCACTGGTCACTGTTCACATAGTGCCAACTCGGGCCGTTCTGGAGGCGGTTCGCAGAAACCCAGTCCCGCGCCAGGGCGATGGCGCTCCAGGATGCCACCGGCGCCAGTTTCTCCTGGCCCACATAATGAGCCAGGCCGCCGCCATTGGTACCGATGCAACCGCAGAAGACCAGCGCATGCTGCGCGGCGCGATAGATCAGGTTGTTGTGGTACCAGTGGTTGACGCCGGCACCGATGATGACCGTGCATTTGCCCCCGGTCAGCTCTGCCGTGTGGGCCCATTCCCGGGCGAAGCGCAGGACATTGGCGCGGGATAGCCCGGTGTGTTTCTCCTGCCAGGCCGGTGTGTAAACGGCGGCCTCGTCATCGTAACCCTCGGGGTAGGCGCCGGGAAGGCCGCGAATCACGCCGAACTGCGCCATGAGCAGGTCGTAGACGGTGGTCACCAGGGCCGTGCTGCCGTCGGCGAGCTGGATGCGACGGGTGGGCACGCCACGGAACAAGGTCTTGCCCTCGGCGAAGTCGTCGAACTGGACCAGCTCGGAAGGCCCACCCAACAGGGTCAGTGCTGGCTCGATGGTACTATCGTCCCGGCCATCCTGCAGCAGCAGGTTCCATTCACCCTGCTTCTTGCCCCACCGGTGGCCCACGGATCCCTTGGGCATCTTGGGGGCGGCGGTCGCCTCATCCCACATGAGGAACTTCCATTCGCCATGTTCCTCGTCCGCGTACTTCGTCAGCCGGCCTGCACGCAGGAGCTGGCCAGGACGATAGCCGCCTTCGACCTCATTGAGCTCCACCAGGAAGGGCCCATCGGTGTACTTCTTCTGGTAGTCCAGGAAGAACGGCACCCGCTTCTGGTGGTGGAACTCCGTGAGGATGACCTGGTTCACCGCCATCCAGAAGGCGCCGTCCTGCCCTTGGTGCACGGGCATCCACTCGTCCGAGTATTTGGCCACCTGGTTGAAATCAGGGCTGAACACCACCATCTTGGTGCCGTTGTGGCGCGATTCGGCGGCGAAGTGGCAGTCGGGTGTGCGCGTCATGTTCAGGTTGCTGCCCATGACCGCCAGGAACTTCGCGTTGTACCAATCCGCGCTCTCCTGCACATCGGTCTGTTCCCCCCACATCTCGGGACTGCTGGGGGGGAGGTCACAGTACCAGTCGTAGAAGCTGAGGTTCGTTCCCCCCAGCAGCTGGATGAAGCGGGATCCTGCGGCGTAGCTGAGCATGGACATGGCGGGGATGGGACTGAAGCCAGCGATGCGATCAGGCCCATGGGTCTTGATGGTATGGATGTTTGCAGCGGCGATAAGCTCGTTCACCTGGTCCCAGGAGGCGCGGCGGAACCCGCCCTTGCCACGGGCCTGCTGATACCTGGCCCTCCTGGCAGGGTCGTTCTGGATGCTGGCCCAGGCCGCGACTGGATCGCCATCCTTGCCCATGGCCTCGTTCCAGAGGTCCATGAGGGCACCCCGCATGTACGGGAATTTCACCCGCAGGGGGCTGTAGAGATACCAGGAAAAGCTGATGCCCCGTTGACAGCCACGGGGTTCGTAGGGCGGAACCTTTTCGTCCAGCAGCGGGTAGTCCGTCACCTGCATTTCCCAGGTGACGATGCCTTCCTTCACATAGATGTTCCAGCCGCAACTGCCGGTGCAGTTCACGCCGTGGGTGCTGCGCACCACCTTGTCGTGGGCCCAGCGGTTCCGATAGAACTCCTCCCAGGATCGGGTTTCGGGATCCACGATGTCCGTGATCCAGTGGCTGTACTTGGCGTCAGTCATGGGATTTGATCTCCTCGAATCACTGGCTCAGGCCTGGGGTTTCAGGTGCTTGCGAACACCCCGCAGGCGATTCCGCCCAAGGCGCCCTGCCAGCAGCACGCCACCGGCCATGCCCAGGACACCGATGATCGGAAAGGCGGCATCCCGCCCGGCAGGCGGATGGGAGCCGATGCTCTTGAGGAAGGAGGCCACCTGAAAGGCCTCCTCCGGTGTCAGCGGCTTGGCCGAGAATACGGGTTGCATGGTGGGGAAGGCTGGATTCTCGATAACACCACCCAGGCCGGGACCGAACTAGGCCGTGGCCACGGGGAGGTCGGGGCCCAGCCAGCCCCCCCCCCACCCGCCGACGCCCTGGGCGCGATGGCAGGAAAGGCAGGCCGGCGCCCCGGACTTGAAGCGAAGCGCCCCGCGGAAAAAGGCCTCACCGCGCCGCACATCCTCCGCCGTGGCCAGCCTGGAAATGGCAGCCGTCCCGAGGGTCTTGCCCTGGGCGCTGTAGTCGTCAATGAGCTTGAGCAGGGCCTGTGCTTCCGCCGCCGTGACTCCCAAATCCGGCATGCGCACTCCGTTGAACTCCCGCAGCAGGTCCGCTGCCGTGGGATCCCCCCCATCCAGCATCGTCGCGGCCCCGGTGATGAACCGCGTGGACCATTCGTGGGGCCTGCGCTTGCCCAGGTCCTTGAGATCCGGCCCTACCTTTTTCCCCGCACCGATGGTGTGGCAACTCATGCAGGTCTTGCGGAACTGGCTCTCCGCATCCTGGGCCCGGCTGGGGATGGCGAGGGTTGCCACCAGGCCCAGCACTACGGCCCTGACTTGCCGATTCACGAGGGAAAGGATGGACACGACAACCTCCCAGCAAGGGGGCCCCCGACGATGGGGAGTAATTAGGAGTTCAGGATCCTGAAGAATGCGAAAGTATGGAGATCTTCCCGGGTCCAGCGCAAGTGACATTGAGCACAACACGGCGTCACATATCGAATCCAAAATATTTAAGTCTAATATTTTCTATGAATACTGACATCCATCAAATCGCCATCCGCCCACACACGCCACCCCAGCCAAGAATCCCCTATCCATTCCCCTCCTCAGTAGGCCCTTGCGTTCAGTGAACGATTGCCCAATATTATAAAAAAGAATCGTAGGTCCTATTTTAATACAGCATTCATGCCTCGCCCCGAGACGCCATGAGCCCTGCTCGATTCAAGCACTCAGCACCGCGTACCCCGTTCTCGTTGAGCACGGGGTACGCGGTGCTGGCCCTGGCCGCGCTGCCGGAGGACGGTTCCTACCGGATGGTCCGGGAGCTGGGAACCCAGCTCGGCTTCCCCCTGCCCTACCTGGCCAAGGTTCTCAAGCGCCTGCGGAAAATGGGCCTTCTGGAATCCCTGCGCGGCCCCCGCGGTGGCTTCCGCCTCCTGCGCCCCCTCCACCAGATCGCCCTGGTTGAGGTCGTCTCCGCCATGGACGGCAACCCAGTCTCCAGGTCCTGCCCTCTGGGCCAGCATGCCTGTCGGTTGACCGCGCCCTGCCCATTCTGCAAGCTCTGGGCTCCCGCCTTCCGCAGGCTCCTGGCCGCCCTGGCCCAAGTCTCGGTGGGGGACCTGCCCCCTGCCTGCCGACCGGCGGGAATCATCCCGGACCGGATCCCGGGAGCTGTGCATTCGCCTCACCCGGAATGTGATCTGGGTCATCCCCCAAACGCCCATTCTTTAATTAGGATTAATGGGTCCTCACCTAATTGATTTTATACATACCGATTGTTTTTAAGGACTCGCCTGCCGTCAATTCAACCCGACGGCCTAATCTCCCTGGAGCACCCCATGTCCGATACCGCCCGCGCCAACAGCGCCCTGGCCATGAGCACCCTGGCCTTCACCCTCTGTTTTGCCGTCTGGACGATGAATGGGGTCCTCGTCACCTTCCTGGTGGAGAACGGCCTATTTCGCTGGGATACCGCCCAGATTGGCTGGCTCATCGGCATCCCCGTGCTTTCAGGCTCCCTGGTCCGGCTACCGGTGGGCCTTCTGACGGATCGCATCGGTGGCAGGAAGGTCTATACGGGTTTGCTGCTCCTGGCCGCCATTCCCACTTGGCTCCTCGGCGAGGCCCACAGTTATCAGGCCTTCCTCCTGGGTTCCCTGGGCTTCGGCCTTTCGGGGGCCGCCTTCGCCGTGGGCATCGCCTACTCCAGCGTGTGGTTCAGCAAGCAGCGCCAGGGTACCGCACTGGGCATCTTCGGAGCGGGCAACGCCGGTTCGGCCATCACCAGCCTGGGAGCGCCCTATCTCCTGAGCCGCCTGACGGCCGGAGGCACGAATCTGGAAGGGTGGCGAACCCTGCCGAGGATCTACGCGTGCTCCCTGGTGATCATGGCTGTGCTGTTCTTCCTGCTCACCCATGAGCGCCTGGCCGAGGGCGCCAAGAACAAGAGCCTCGGCCAGATGCTGGCGCCGCTGCGGCATGTGCGGGTCTGGCGCTTTGGCCTCTACTATTTCCTGGTCTTCGGCTGCTTCGTGGCCCTGGCCCAGTGGCTGATCCCGTATTTCGTCGGTGTCTATGGCGTGACCCTGGCCACGGCGGGGTTGCTCGCGGCCTGCTTCAGCCTGCCCTCGGGCCTGATCCGCGCCGTCGGGGGCTGGCTCTCGGACCGCTTCGGCGCCCGGGCGGTGATGTACTGGACCTTCGGACTGAGCCTCTTTGCCTGCGCGGCGCTCATGGTGCCCCGCATGACCATCGAGAGCCCCGGCCCTTCCGTCATGGCCCAGATCGGCGGGGTCGTCCAGGAGGTCAGCCCGGAGCGGGTGGTGGTGGATGGCATCTCCTATGCCCTGAAGGCCAAGGGCGAAGCCACGGAAATCCAGAACAGCGGGGTCATGGTGCTGCCCCAGAGCCGTTTCTGGCAGACCCCGCTGGTGAAGGTGGGCGACCGGGTGAAACGCAAGCAGCTGCTGGCTTCCGGGACAACCCATGTATTCTTCCAGGCCAACCTCTGGATCTTCACCTTCCTGGTGTTCATGGTCGGCATCGTCTGGGGCATCGGCAAGGCAGCCGTCTACCGCTACATCCCTGACTACTTCCCCTCTGAGGTGGGCATGGTGGGTGGCATCGTCGGTGTGATCGGCGGCCTTGGGGGCTTCGTGGGACCCATCATTTTCGGCTACCTGCTGAAGCTCACGGGGCTCTGGACCACGCTCTGGATGTTCCTGGCCGCCCTGTCGGTGCTCTGCCTGGTGTGTCTCCACACCGTGGTCCGGCGCATGACCGCGAAGGCCAACGAAACCCTGTTCACGAAGTTCGAGCGCCAGGCCCCTGCGCCCACCCAGGACACCCTTCCCGAGAATGCCTGACAGCCGCCAGGGCGCCGTGTTGGCTGCCCGAGTTCCCGCTGGTCGTACCCATCCCCTGACTGGAGACCCCATGTCCAAGCTCACCCAATGGAACCCGGAAGACCCCTCGGCCTGGGCCCAGGGAGGTAGCCGCGTCGCCTGGCGAAACCTCACCTTCTCCATGCCCAGCCTGCTCTGCGCCTTCAGCGTCTGGATGTTCTGGAGCATCCTTACTGCCAAGATGCGGGGCATCTTCCCTTTCGACGACACGCAGTTGTTCACCCTGGTAAGCATTGCGGGACTGGCCGGAGCCACCCTGCGCATTCCCAGTTCCTTCCTGGTGGCCCTGGCGGGGGGCCGCAATGTGGTCGCGCTCACCACCGGACTCCTCCTCGCCCCGGCCCTTGGGGCCGGCATCGCACTCCAGGACAAGGGGACTCCCTTCACCACCTTCGCGGCGCTGGCGGTGCTGTCCGGCGTGGGCGGCGGCAATTTCTCCTCCTCCATGAACAACATCAACGGCTTCTTTCCCAAGCGGCTGTCGGGCCTGGCCCTGGGCCTGAACGCGGGCCTCGGCAACCTGGGGGTCTCCCTCATGCAGTTCCTCGTTCCCATCGTCATGACGGGGGCCTTCTTTGGTGGACTCGCCGGAGCACCTCAGATCAGCGCCGCCGGGAAGGCGCTCTACATCCAGAATGGCGCCCTGGTGTGGGTGCCGCTCCTGGTGGTCTGCACGCTGGGCTCATGGTTCGGCATGAACAACCTGCCCGCACAGGACAGCGAGCCCACTTCCTCCGCCCTGGGCCGCATCCTCGGCCTCCAACTGGTGGCCATGGCCGTCAGCGCCCTGGGCGCCTGGGTCCTGGTCAGGAACACGAGGCTCTCCCTGGCCCTCCAGATGGGCCTCATGGTGGCTGTGGTCCTGCTGTGCCTGGGTGTGATGAAGCTCTTCCCGGGCAGGGTGAAGGAGAGCCTCAGCAAACAGTTCGCCATTTTCCGCATGAAGCACAACTGGGTGATGACCCTTCTCTATGTCATGACCTTCGGCAGTTTCATCGGGTACAGCGCCTCCTTTCCCCTGTTGATCAAGATCGTGTTCAAGAAGGATCCTTCGGCCTATGCCTTCCTGGGGCCCCTGCTGGGAAGCCTCATCCGCCCCGTGGGCGGCTGGCTGTCGGACAAACTGCGCGGCAGCGTGGTCACGCAATGGTCCACCCTGATCCAGATCCTCGGGGCGCTGCTGGTGGCCCACTTCGTGAAGGCCGCCGTGGGTGCCGCCGATCCCGCCCCCTACTTCGTTCCCTTCATGTCGAGTTTCATGCTGCTCTTCCTGGGCAGCGGCATCGGCAACGGCAGCACCTTCCAGATGGTGCCCTTCATCTTCCCGCCCCAGTTCGCGGGCCCGGTCCTGGGGTGGACAGCCGCCGCGGCCGCCTATGGCAGCTTCATCATTCCCACGGTCTTCAAGAGCCAGATCCAACGGGGCGCCACCGAGAACGCCTTCTACGGGTTTGCCCTGTTCTACTTTCTCTGCCTTGCCCTGAACTGGTGGTACTACACGCGCAGGAATGCCGAAGTAAGGTGCTAGGCCTACCACCCGCGGCGGCTACCATGGCTGCATGGCCATGAGTTGCGACCACTCGGATCTGGTACCTCTGGAAGAGGCGCTGCGACGCCTCTGGGCGGCGCTGCCGGTCCCGCCTTCCCGGGCGATCGTCGCGGACCGGGATGATCCGCCCTCGGCCCGGGCCGCCATGGATGGCATGGCCCTTCGGGCCTCGGATGGCCGCGTTCCGCGGCGCCTCCTGGGGACGCTGTTCGCCGGGGATGATCCCGCCTCCGTGACCGTGGCACCTGGTACAGCCGTGCGCGTGATGACCGGCGCGGCCCTGCCAGCCGGGGCCGATGCCATCGTGCCCGTGGAGCAGATCACCGTAGCGGGGGACACCGTTTCCCTCCTGGTGGATCCCGATCCGGGCGACCATGTGCGCCCCCAGGGCGAGCAGGCCCGAGCGGGCGATCTGCTGCTGCCCGAGGGGGCGCCCTGGACCGCCGCTCGCCTGGCCCTCTGCGCCCAGGTGGGCCTGCCTTCGGAGCCACCCACCCGCGTGCGGGTGGCTGTGGCTTCCACGGGGGACGAGCTGGTGCCGGATCCCGCGTCCCATCAGATTCGGGATTCCAATGGACCCATGCTGGCCGCGCTGGCCCAGCGTCTCGGGGCCGAGGCGCACCGCTGGCCCTCCCTGCCGGATGAACCCAGAGCCCTGGCCGCGGCACTCCAGAACCACGGCGACACGCGCATCCTGATCACCTCCGGCGGCGTCAGTGCCGGCGAGCACGACTACCTGCCCGGCGTCCTGGCCGATCTGGGCGCGACCATCCTGTTCCACCGGATCCGGCTGAAGCCCGGCAAACCGATGTTGGCGGCCCTGCTGGGTGATCTGCTGGTGCTGGGCCTGCCCGGGAATCCCGTGTCCGCCTACCTCAATGCCCTCCTCTTCCTGGACCAGGCCCTGGCCCGCCTGGAAGGCCGCGACGCACCCAACCCCTGGCATCGCGCCCGCCTCGCCGGCCCCGTCAAGAACAAGGGCGAGCGCCCCCTGCTGCAGCCCTGCCGGGTCCGGGATGGCGAACTGCACACCCTGGGCGGGAAGGGCTCCGCCGATCTCATCACCCTGGCCAGAGCCGATGCCTGCGCCTGGATCGAACCCGGCGGCATGGAGGGCGGCGCGAAGACCCGCTACCTGACGCTTCTCTAGCCCTTGGCGTATCTCTGCAGCTTCGCCATATCCAGGATGCGCACCACCGGGAAGGTACTCTGGATGAGCCCCAGGTCGGTGAGCAGGCGCAGGGCGCGGCTGAAGGCCTCACGGCTGGCGCCGATGCACTGGGCCAGATCTTCCTGGGTTTCCCGGAACTCCACCAGGGGGCGGGTGGGGTTGGAATCATGGGCCTCCAGCAGCAACTGGGCAACCCGCTCGGGCACGCTGTGGAGGCTGAGGGTTTCCACCAGGGTCACCAGGTGGCGAACCTTGGTGGTGAAGTGCTGGATGAGCATCTCGGCGACTTCGGCATGGCGGTGCACGATCTGGCGCAGGGGCGCGGCGGGAATCAGCCAGCACTCGGTCTCGCCGTGGGATTCCGCGCTGGAGGCGATGGGAACCCCGTCGAACACGGGCACCTCGCCCACACAGTCCCCGACCTTCAGGAACTGGAGGACCTGCACGCGACCCCGGCCGTCGGTGCGGAACACCTTGAGGCCCCCCTTCACCACCACATAGACGCCAGGGACCTGGTCCCCCTGGGTGTACACCCGGGCCCCATCCGAGAAGCGACGGAGTTCGGATACGCTGGCCAATTCTTCGGCCGCGCTCATGGGCAGCCCCGCCAGGAACTCGATCCGTCTCAGGTTGAGGACTGCTTGAGGCATGGGACTCCACCGCGAACAGATTCAGTTATCGCACAATTCGCCTCTGATTGTGACGCAGGTCACGACCCCGGGAACTTTGCGATGAGTACTCTACCGCGCGGTTGTAATTTCGTCTGCCGGAAATCACCACCAGGACAGGCCCCGGCAAACAGGGCCCAGTCGGCAGAAAAGGCCGAATCTACTTGACGCGCTCCATGAACGAGCGGTCTGCGGTATTCACCCGAATGCGCTGACCCGCCTCCATGTAGGGTGGAACCCCCACGATGACACCGTTGCTCAGCTTGGCGGGCTTGTAGGAGCCGGTGGCATTGGCGTTCTTCATGACCGGATCCGTCTCCTCGATCTCCAGCACCACACTGGGCGGCAGCAGGGCGCTCATGGCCTGGCCTTCGTAGAACTCGATTTCGCACTGCATGTTGGGTTCAAGGAACACCAGGTCATCACCCAGGATGTCCTTGTTCAGTTCCAGCTGCTCATAGGTCTCGTTGTTCATGAAGACCAGGTGGTGGCCATCGTCGTAGAGGTACTCGAGCATGTGCTGTTCGAGGCTCGCCTTGTCCACCTTATCGGCGCTGCCGAAGCGGTTCTCCCGGTTGATGCCGTCCTTCACTCGCTTCATCTTCACCACGATCCGGGCGGGCAGGTTGCCAGGGGTCTGGTGCTCCGTGCTGATGACACGGCACAACTCGTTTTCAAAGTTGATGATCATCCCGGCGCGAACCTGGGTGGCGAGGATCATGGGCATGGGAGACTCCAGAAAACCGGCGGGACGGATGGTTACACCTGATGCGCTGTTCAAAAACCCCTGGCCAGAACCTCGTGGAGGGTGTGGGCCGAGGGGTTTTTGGTGGGCATACCAGGATTCGAACCTGGGACTTCTACCGTGTGAAGGTAGCACTCTACCGCTGAGTTATACGCCCGCGGTGGACCAGAATACCTCAGCGTGCCGCGGTTTCCAAGCCCGAATTACCGTGGCCTCGCCTGCCCCCGGAGCGCCGCCGCCAGCCGAGGTGCCACCCCGGCCGGCATGCCACACAGACCCAGGCGCAGGCCTTCGGGCAGGGGCACCGTGAACACCCCCTGGGCCTTCAAGGCTCGACAGGCTTCCGCGGCATGCTCCAGCCCCAGCGTCACAAAGAAGCCACCTTGCCAGCCCAGGGCCGCCATGCCCTCGGACGCCAGGGCCGCGTCCAGGGCCGAAGCCCTGCCCTCCAGCACCCGGGACCAGTGCCGATGTTCTGCGGCAAGCCGGGCCTGGGCCTTGCCATTCTGGGCCAGGCGCACCATCAAGGCCTGGGGTGCCCGGGCGCAATTGGACCAGGTGCCCCGGCAGGCCTGACTCAGGGCCGCCTGGAGATCCCCGCCAGGGCACCAGGGAAAGGCCAGGGCCCCGCACCGGGCGCCATACAGGGTCAGGGCCTTGGAAAGGGACAGGGCCGCTCCCACCAGCACGGAACCCTCCGCCCCCAGGGCTTCGTACTCCTGCAACGCCGCGGCCACCGCCTCCGGCTCACGGGTGTAGTCCAGGTAGGCGAAATCCAGGATGAGGGTCACGGGGCCCACGGCCGCCTGCGCTCGAAACAGGCCCAGGAGATCCCGGCGGTCCGAACCGGAGAGGCTGCGGCCGGTCGGGTTGTGGCAGGGGTCGTTGAGCCAGAGCAGGATCCGTCCCTGGCCTTGCATCAGGGTTCGGAGTTGGCGCTCCCATGCCTCCAGATCGAGGCCCTGGCCGCCCCCAGGCCAGGGAGCGGTGGCGAGCCGCATACCCTGTTCCGACGCCAGGGTATCGTAGGGCCCCCAATGCGGCGCGGTGGTCAGCAGGGTCTGGCCCGGGTCCAGGAAATTCCTCAGGGAGATGGCCAGGGCCCCGCTGCCTCCTGGCGTGGCGCAGGCGGCGCCGGCGCTTGCCAGCCGCGGCCAATGCCGCTGCACCAGGGCCTTCAGGAAGGCGGGCTCTCCGGCAATGGGCGTATAGGGAGCAACCTCCAGGGGTGTCAACTCCCGCCAGAGGTCCATGACGGAATCCAGCACCACCAGCTGCCCGGCCTCATCAAGGAGGGCCCCCAC
>JBBIHT010000015.1:0-13169 GCA_037446845.1 Geothrix sp.
GGGGGATGTGCTCGCCGCCCCCCTTCGCCGCCAGCGCACCGGGCCGGTGGTGGAGGTGGCGGGCTGGGCCCGGGTGCCCGGGTTTTTCGCCCGCACGGAAGGCATGAGGGTGGGGGACCTGCTGAAGCGGGAAGACCAGGTCCTGCCCGATACCTACCGCGCCAGGGGCGAGGTGGTGCATCGGGCCCTGGATGGCACCACGCGTTTCCAGTCCTTTGATGTGGACCGGGCCCTGGCGGGGGAGCCCGGGCAGAACCTGGTGCTGGAGGACCGTGACCGCATCGAGCTGTTCCGCCTGGAGGATCTGCGCCTGCCCCGTACCGTGGTGGTGGCGGGCCCCGTGGCACGGCCGGGGGTCTACGCCTTCCATGAGGGCATGCGCGCCTCTGATCTGATCTTCCGGGCCGGGGTGCCCGCCAAGGAAGCCAACCGCCTGGTAGCGGAGCTGGCCCACAGCCAGGCAGGCCAGCCCAGCGAGGTGCTGCGGCTGGATCTGGCGCGGCTGTTGTCTTCGGAGACCGCCAGCCCCATCGCCCTGCTGGACGACGCCGTGAATCCGCGCATCCGGCCCGACGACCAGCTCAGTCTGTTTGCCAAGCCTGATTTCAGGGTGCATCGGGTGGTGCGGATCAGTGGCCAGGTGGCTCGGCCCGGGGCCTACACCTTGGACCAGGAACATCCCAGGCTGTCCGACCTCATCAAGCGGGCGGGGGGTCTGACCCCGGAAGCCATGCCCAAGGCGGGGGTTTTCCTGCGGCAACTGGGTGGCGCCGATGCGGGCCTGCAAAGGGCGGCGGAGGAATCCGGCGAGGCGGGCAAGGATCCCACGGCCAAGGGCATCAATGACATCCTGGAACGGCTGAACGAAACCAAGCGTCAGGCGCTCTCCGGGCAGTTGCTGAAGAATCCCCTGTTGCATGGCTTGGCAGCGGGCAACCTCAACCGCATGGTGGTGGATTTCGACCGGGCCCTCAAGGAGGATGCTGCATCCGATGTGGAACTGCAGGATGGCGACGAGATCATCCTCCCCCGGCGGGTGGATGCGGCCTATGTGGTGGGCGAAACGGCCAGCCCCTTCGCCTCGTACAAGCTGCCGAAGGGCGCGAAGGTGGCGGACCTGCTGAAGCTGGCGGGGGGCACCACCCGGAACGCCGACACCTCAGCCCTCCGGCTGCTGAAGGCAGACGGGCGGATTCTGGACAGCTGGGTGGAGGGCCGCACGGTGGAGCCGGGCGATACGGTGCTGGTGCCCCAGCGTTTCCGGCGTGACACCAGCTGGCAGGAGAACCTGCAGGCCCTGACGCCCCTGGCGCTGATCCTCAACGCCATCAAATAGGCCAGCTGCCTGATAGAATGAAAGGCCCCGCCATTGCGGGGCCTTTCCTGTCGTGAGTGCCATGATCCTGCGCAAAGAATACTGGTTCGAAGCGGCCCATTTCATCTACAACCACCCCGGGAAGTGCCGTAACCTGCACGGCCACAGCTACAGGCTGTTCGTATCGGTGGAAGGGCAGCCCAGTGCGGAGACGGGGATGATCATTGATTTCGACGATCTTTCGAAGGTGGTGGTGGGCAAGGTGATCGCGCGCCTGGACCATCGTTTCCTCAACGATCTGATTCCCCTATCCACCGCCGAGAACATTTCCCGGTGGATCTGGGAGCAACTGAAGCCGGAGCTGCCCATGCTGGGCCAGATCGAGGTGTATGAAACCACCGACAACTGCGTGATCTACCGGGGGGAGTGAACGCAACCGGGCGCCCCGGAGGGTGCGGGAGTAAGATCACGGACAACCGGTTCGGCGTCCCCGGCCCCGAAGGCCCGGTGCCGGCGACGACCAAGTGGAGCACGGCTCCTGTGCCCCTGCCGCAGGTCCATTTCTGACCAGCTGCGGGTGCAGGGGCCGGGCGGCCGATTAAAAAACAGGACTGAGTCCTTGAAACAGTCCAAAAATGGACTAAACTGGCGGCAGGAGGGGGCCATGCTTGCCGCCACGACCTACCCGCAGCCGCCCAAGGTCTATACCCCAGCGGAGCTTGGCGAGGCTGCGATCAAGGGCTTCCAGGCGGTCGCCGGGGCCTGGGGCCTCAACACGGCGGAGCAGCTGGTGCTGCTGGGCAGGCCCTCCCGGTCCGCCTTCTTCGCCTGGAAGAAGGCGCCCACGGCCCTCGCGGGCGACACCCTGGAGCGCATCAGCTACCTGCTCGGCATCTGGAAGGCGCTGCGGATCCTCATCCCGGACGACCGCCAGGCCCTGGCCTGGGTGAAGAAGCCCAATGACAACCCCATGTTCGGCGGCCAGCCGCCCCTGGCGAAGCTGCTGCAGGGCAGGGTGCTGGACCTGGCGGATGTCCGGCGCCTGCTGGATGCCCGGCGGGGCGTCTGGTGACACCGCCGGGCAGGCGAGCGGTTGCCTGGAACCCGGCCTACCGCATCGTTGCCACCCGGTTCCCGGCGGTGAACCTCTGGGAGGGGCTGGACCCCTCCCTCTGGGACCGCCTGGATCAGGTGGAGGCCATGACGAACCCCCGCCTGGCGGTGGAGCCGGAGGCTCTGAGCTACCTCCGGTGGCCCTTCGACAACCCCCGTCCCGGGCGCTTCTCGACCGCGGTGCACGGGGCCTTCTACGCCGCAAAGGAACTCGCCGGGGCCACTGCGGAGACTGTCCACCATTCGGCCATCCGCTGCCGGGAAGATCGGCTGGAGCCGCATGAGTTCGACCTGAGGGTGCTCTCAGTGGACCTGGAAGGGCGCTTCCACGACATCACGGGCCGCCGGGCGGAGTCCTATCCCGGAGTGATGGACCCGACCCGCTATGGGGCATCCCAGGCCCTGGCGCAGGCGCTCATCGCCCAGGGGTCCCCGGGGATCCTCTACAGTTCCGTCCGGGACGCTGGCCACAGCCCCTGTCTGGCGGCCTTCGATCCCGCCGTGATCAAGCGATGTGCCCACCTTCGGTTCCTGACCTACCGGTGGGACGGCCGGGTTGTGATGCCCCTCTACGAGAAGCTCCCGATCTGAGCTACCGGGGGAGTGATTCACCACGGAGACATGGAGGGCAGGGGGCAAAATCACGGAGATCAAGATGGGGAGAAGAACTTCATGCTTGGGGGCCGTCAAACATGCAGGCTCTGTGCCATGCTCGGTGTCTCTCTGGTGAGCTGCCGGGGGAGTGATCCACCCCGGAGCCACGGAGGGCACGAAGATCAAGAGGGGAGAAGAACTTCATGACTGTTGGCCATAGCATCTCCTGCCTCCGTGGCCTGCTCGGTGTTCTCTGGGTCTCCGGGGTGAGCCTCGGGACGCTGGGCTGTGATGCCCTCAACCCGGCCCTGCGCTATGAGGCGGCGGCCCGGCAGTTGCGGTTCACCCTGGACCGGGTGGAACCCCGGGTGGAGCTGGCCTTCCCGCTGGAGCAGTCGCGGTTGCGGGTGCAGGTGGATATTGGCGTGGACAATCCCAGCGACCAGCGCCTGCGCACGCGCCGCGTGGGCGGGACCCTGCAGGCGGCGACCCAGGGCCGGAACCTGTCCCTGGGCACCCTGGCCTTCCCCGAGGGCGTCGAGATCGCCCCCCGGGGCCGCAGCACCCTGCACCTGGAGGTGAGCCTGCGCTATGCGGAGGTGAAGGCGGCCTGGGCGCCGCTGTCTGCGGTGGTGTTTCGCCAGGAGCGGGCCACCTGGCGCCTGGAGGGACAGGCCCGCTTCGAGGTGCTGGGAATTGAATTCGGCGTGCCCCTGCGGGTGAGCCGAGAGAGCGGCCACTGATGCGGGCCTGCGGTCGCTCTTTCCGTGGCCTGAGATGATTCGCGCCGTCGTGTTCGATCTCTGGAACACCCTGGTGTTCAGCCCCGGGGGCAACCCGTTCCAGCGGCTGAGGGGCCTCCTGCGGGAGGACCAGGTGGCGCGGTACGGGGACCTGGTGCAGGATGGCATGCGGCGCCCCTACGGTTCGGGGGAGGCCTTCCTGGAGGCGTGGCGGGGGCGGATGGCCTGGGACAAGGCCCAGATCCATGCGGTCCTGCAGGCCTTTGCGGAGGCGGGCGCGCAGGCCGCCTGCTTCCCGGAGGCCCCGGAGGCGGTGGGGGCCGTGAAGAACCTGGCGCGGGTGGCGCTGTTGTCGAATACCCAGAGCTTCGGGCTGGGCCTGCTGGACCGCCTGGGCATCCGGGAACGGATTCGCCTGCAACTGCTCAGCGCAGAGCTGGGCACCCTGAAGCCCGAAGCGGCCGTGTACGAGGCGGCGGAGCGGCGCCTGGGGCTGTTCCCGGGCAACCTGGCCATGGTGGGGGACAGCTGGAAGGATGATGTGCTGGGCCCGGTGGCTGCTGGGTGGACTGCCATCTGGGTCAATCGCGAAGGGCAGGCCCGGCCCAGGCATGACCCGGACCTTCCCATCCACGAGATTCGCAGCCTGGCCGCCCTGCCTGCCCTCATCGAGGACCTGCAGAAGGGCCTGCGCTGTCCCACCTGCCTGGGGTAGCGGGACCCCGGCGAGAAGGTCAGGCGCTGGCGCTGTCCTGTTCGGGGAGCTGGAGATCGAGGACCACGCTATGCCGAGGGGCCTCGGGCCGCTCCACCCACTGGACCCTCGCGCCCAGGAGTCGGGTGAGCTTCTGCAGGCCTTCCCGGGCCTCGGGATGCAGGGCTGCGGCCAGTTCGGGATGGAGGGCCAGGCGGACTTCGCCGCCCCGCAGGCGCTCGCCCAGGCGCACCAGCTCGCGGTAGACCTTCAGCAGGGCGGCATCGGGACTGGGCGTTCGCCCGGCGCCGCTGCAGGTCGGGCAGGCCTGGGTGAGCATGCGTTCCAGGGAGGGGCCCGTGCGCTTGCGGGTGAGCTCGATGAGGCCGAACTCGGACAGGGCGCCGGCCCTGGGGTGGTTGCGATCCCGCTGGATTTCCTCCTGGAAGCGCGCCATGACGGCTTCCCGGTGGGCGGGGTCAATCATGTCAATGAAGTCAATGACCACGATGCCGCCCAGGTTGCGCAGCCGCAGCTGGCGAACGATTTCGGGGATGGCCGCGAGGTTGGTGAGGTAGACGGTCTCCTCGAGATCCTTCTTGCCCACGAACTTGCCGGTGTTCACATCCACGCTCACCAGGGCTTCGGTCTGGTTGAGGATGATGGAGCCCCCGTGCTTGAGGAAGACCTTGGGCTGCCGGGCCGCCTCGATTTCGGCCTCGATGCCGAAGGCGTCGAAAATGGGCAGGTCAGAGCTGAAGCGCTTCACGCGACTGGCCCACTCGGGGTGAACCCGCTCAACGAAGGCCAGCACCTCCTGGTGGGCCTGGTCCTCATCCACCCAGAAGCTGGCGACCTCCTCGCGGAAACTGTCGCGCATGACCTTCTGGAGCAGGCGCAGATCCTGCCACACCATGCTGGGCGCAGGGGCCTGGTCAGCCTTGGCCTGCAGCTCCTGCCAGAGCTGGCGGAGGAAGGCCACATCGCCGACCAGATCCTCGTCCTTCTCGCCGATGGCGGCGGTGCGGACGATGAAGCCTTCCCCGGGCTGGGCGTGCGCCTTGACCAGATCCCGCAGGCGGTCCCGCTCCTCGGGGGCGGTGATCTTGCGGCTGATGCCGATGTGCTCGATGCCGGGCATGAACACCAGGAAGCGGCCGGGGAAGCTGAGATGCCGGGACAGCCGCGGCCCCTTGGTGTTGATGGGATCCTTGACCACCTGCACCAGCACCTCCTCGCCTTCCTTCAGGGGAGGCAGAGGTGGCGGCGGCGGGGGCAGCTCCTCGGGGATCTCGTCGCTTTCATCCTCGCCTCCCAGGTCGGCTTCCAGGCCCTGGATCAGGGGGTCGTCGAGGTACAGGAAGCCATCCTTGGGGCCGCCGATATTGACGAAGGCACTCTGCATGCCGGGGAGCAGCTTGGCCACCCGGCCCTTGTAGACATTCCCCACCAGGCTCTTGTTCATCGTCCGTTCGAGAAACAGTTCGCAGAGCTGGCCGTTCTCAAGCAGGGCGATGCGCGTCTCCAGGGGGGTCGCATTGACCACCAGGGACTTCCGGACTTCCATAAAACCAACCTTTCAGAACTTTGCGGGGAAACGCCCTGTTCCGCCCGCGGGCCCCGGGGCCGTACCAGGCCGGAGGGTGACTCTTTTCTACCATGGTCCTAGGATGCCGCGCCAACCGCCAAAGGTTCCACAGGCAGCGCGGATGGCCGAAAAAACAATAGCCGGAAATTGAATCTGCAGAATTAAAAGATGAATTAACAGGATTTAGTGTTTTTTATCCTGTTAATCCCGTCTTTCCTCCCGTTAATCCTGCCCAGCCTTGTCAGGCCTCGAAGGCGCTGGTGCAGAGCGGGGTGCGCTCCTGGGTGCGGCACTCGGTGATGCGGTTGCAGGCGTCCACAAACACCACCTTCGGGGCCAGGGCCTCGGCCTCCTGGGGATCCATCCAGCCGTAGGCGGCGATGATCACCAGGTCGCCCTTGTCCACCCGGTGGGCGGCGGCGCCATTGATGCCCACTTCGCCCGAGCCCGGGGTGCCCGGAATGACATAGGTGGAGATTCGCGCGCCGTTGGTGACATCGTAGATGTCAACCTTTTCGTTTTCCAGGAACCCGGCGGCTTCGATGAGCAGGGGATCCAGGGTGATGGAGCCCACATAATCCAGATCGGCCCGGGTGACGGTGGCGCGATGGATCTTGCCAAGCAGGAAGTGGCGCAGCATGCATCCTCCGGTCCAGGCTCGCAGGGGAGTCCCGGCCAACGCCTAAGGATGAGACGGAGCAGGCGTCAGGTCCAGCCTCGATTATTTCCTGTCCGGCTCAGTTGAAGAGGACCACATGCAGGTCCATCCCAAGCCGGGGGGGAGCGATGGGGGGCGGCGCCACGGGCAGGCGGAAGGCCCCTTCCAGATCCAGGCGGGCCCGGGGATCCTGGACCCGGCGCAGCACCCAGCGCCCCTCCAGGAAGACATACATGCGGCTGGGATCCCCTGGCACCAGGGCCACATAGCGCCGGGATTCGCCGGGGCGCCAGTAGCTGTCCATCCAGGGGGGTGGGCGGTGGCCCCGGCCATGACCGCGACCCTCGTCGTCGTACCGATGGGGGCGGTAGTCGCGGCCTTCGCGCTCCAGCTCTTTCCAGTAACGCTTCTCGGCCTTTTCCTGCTCCTTCCAGGCATGGCGATCCTCGCGCTCGTCCTCCTTCCAGGCCTTCCGGTCCGACTTGTCGCGGCCATGGCCCCGGCCATGCTCGTCCGCCCCCAGGGGCGGCGCGGCCAGCAGGGTCAGGGCAAGGAGGGGGAGCAGGGGCGAGCGGGCCATGGAAACTCCAGGGGAGGACCCAAGACTAAGGCCTGGCGAAGGCCTTGGCCATAGTCCTTCCGGATGAGGCCCCTAGCGTGGCTCGGGCAGGATGCGGGTGACCGTCTCGGAGGGGTCGGGCACCAGCAGGACATTGTCAATCAGCCGGGTGCTGCCCACATAGGCGGCCATGCACAGGGCCGCCGAGCGGTCCAGGGGGGCCTGGAGGGGTTGGAGGGTCTGGGCATCCACCAGTTCGAGGTACTGGACCGAATCCACCCCGGCCAGGGGGGCGGCGGCCAGTTCCAGGAGTCGGGCGGGCTGCCGTTCCCCGGCTTCGAAGGCCGCCTGGGCCGCCTGCAGGCCCTGGCTCAGGCACAGCGCCCGCTTGCGGGCAGGCTCATCCAGGTAGCTGTTGCGGCTGCTCAGGGCCAGGCCATCGCAGTCCCGCACGGTGGGAATCACCACCACATCCACGGGCAGATTGAGATCCCGCACCATGCGGCGGATGACCACCGTCTGCTGGAAATCCTTCTGGCCGAAGAAGGCCAGGTCCGGCTGGACCAGGTTAAGGAGCTTGGCGACCACGGTGGCGACGCCGCGGAAGTGGCCGGGCCGGAACCGTCCGCAGAGGAGTTCGGCCAGGGGGCCCGGCTCCACATGGGTCTGGAAGCCCGTGGGATAGATTTCGGCCGCTTCGGGCAGGAACAGCACGGAAGCGCCGGCATCCAGGCAAAGGTTCTGGTCCCGTTCCAGGTCGCGGGGGTAGGCGGCCAGGTCTTCCCCGGGGCCGAACTGGTTCGGATTCACGAAGATGGATACAACCGTCTCATCACAACGGGCGGCGCACTGGCGGATGAGGGCGCCATGGCCCTCGTGGAGGAAGCCCATGGTGGGGACGAAGCCGATGCGGCGGCCCCCCTCCCTCAAGGATTTGAGGACAGTGCGGAGATCAGCGATGGTACGGACAACTCGCATGGACAAAAGCGGGATCCTTCAGAAGCGCCTGCCAGCTTACCAGGGACTTGTTCAGGGATGCCACTGGTTCAAAGCCGGGCGAATGGCTTCTGGAAGGATATAGGATTCCCGGCCATCGGGGAAGCCTCCCCCCCGCACATCCCCGGCCCAGGCAGCCAGGGCATCCCGCAGGTGCTCGAATCCTTCGGCATAGCGGCGGACGAACTTGGGCGAGGTGCCGGGCAGCAGGCCCAGCACATCGTGCAGCACCAGCACCTGCCCCGAGCAGTGGGCGCCGGCGCCGATGCCGATGGTGGGAATCTCCACCGTTTCCGTGACCTTGGCGGCCAGGTCCGCGGGAATGCCTTCCAGCACCAGGCTGAAGCAGCCGGCCTCCTGGAGGCTCTGGGCATCCTCGAGCAGCCGCAGGGCCTCGGCCTTCTGGCGCCCCTGGACCTTGAAGCCCCCCATGGGGTTGACGCTCTGGGGAGTGAGGCCCAGGTGGCCCATGACGGGGATTTCCGCATCCAGCAGGGCGTGGATCATGGGCAGGCGCTTGGCGCCGCCCTCCAGCTTCACGGCCTGGGCCCCCCGTTGCAGGAAGCCGCCCGCATTGCGCAGGGTGTCCTCGGGGCTGAGGTGGAAACTGAGGTAGGGCATGTCCGCCACCAGGAGGGCGTTGGGGTGCGTGCGGGCCACGGCCTCCAGGTGGTGGTTCATCATGGCCATGGTCACGGGCAGGGTGTTCTCGAAGCCCAGGCACACATTTCCCACGCTGTCGCCCACCAGGATGATGTCCACGCCCGCCGCATCGGCGATCTGGGCGGTGACGGCGTCATAGGCCGTGGTCATCACCAGTTTCCGTTGCGCTCGGTACCAGGTGTGGAGCTGGGGAAGGGTCACGCGGGCGCGCGCATCGGGGGGCAGGTGGCTCATGGGGTCTCCGCTGGAAGGTCGAAGCCGTGGGCCTCCATGAAACCACCAAACGCGACGACCGGCCGGGGAAAGCGTTGACGCTGCTTCCTTGGGGACGGCCCTTTCGGGCTCAGCCTCGATTCGGGAAGGCGGGGAGATTCATCTGGGTGGGGGTCCAGTCCACCAGGGGATCGGCCCGCTCGGGGAGGACGAAGCGCAGACCCACGGCCTCCACGGTCTGGTGGAACCGGTGCAGATCCTCCCGGCCCAGGAACGAGGTTTCGTGCTGATCGGGGAGGCGGGCCCAGAGCTGCTGGAAACAGGGGAAGGCATCCTGCATGCGGGCCCGGGCACCCAGGCGCTCCCCCTGGCGGAGCAGGAGCTGGGCCCCTTCGGTGCTGGCCTCGAGCACCAGCGCCGGGAACTGCAATTCCCGGGCGGCGGCCTGGACTTCGCTCCAGGCCTGAAGCGCCTCCTGCGCCACCGACTCACTGGGGGGCACGGTGGACAGCAGAAGGGCATGGGCCCGGTGCCACTCCAGCTCCAGCCAGCGCGAGCCGGAGCCCTCCACGGGACCCTTGAGGTTCTCCAGCATGGCCCAGCCTTGTTCGGGGGCCTCCAGGTGGTTCTGCAGGGCCCCCCGGGCCACGGCCTGGGCGTGCTGGAGCTGGGCGAGACGCTGGCCCCAGAGCAGGCCGGTAGCTTCGAAATGCTCCGCCGCGGCCCGGAAGAGCCGGGTCGCATCCCGCCAGGCGCTGCGAAAACCGGCCACCTCTCCCTGGGACAGGAGGTGCTCGCCAGCCTCCTCGGGGGAGGGAAGCTCGGGCTGGGCTGCCAGCGCCTGGAACTGGGCGTGGTCGGCCGCCACGGTATCACCCAGGGCGGCCAGGGTGCGGGCCCGCCAGCTCTGGATGGGCCCCAGCTGGGTTGGGTCGCCCAGGCGCAGGGCCCGCGCCAGGGCGCGATCCAGGTGGGACAGGGCGGGGCCCAGGAACTGCTGCTGGCTGCGGACGGCGCCCAGGGCCAGGTGGCTCTGGGTCTGCAGGGCCAGATCCCCCTGCAGGCGGGCGGTCTGGAGCGCTTCCCGCAACAGGGCGATGGAAGCCTCGGCTTGCCCCTGGGCCAGGCGCACTCGGCCCAGGGCGATCTGCACGGGAATGAGGCTGTGGAAATCCTGGCCGTGCTCCAGCATGCGCTGGGCGGACTGCAGCAGGGCACCGGCCCGCTGGAACTGGGACTGGCCACCCAGGGCCTGGCCCAGGGTGAGCATGAGGGCGGCCTGATCCTGGGGCAGGGGTTTGAAGCCTCCCTGGGTCTGCAGCCCCTCCTCCAGGGCGCGGATGCCTTTGGTGCGATGCCCCAGCAGGAGGTGCAGTTGGCCCAGGGTCAACCGCAGGCGAGGTTGCTCCGGGTGCAGGGGATGGTCCACCAGGCGGGCGGCGGCGGACTGCAGGGCCTCCAGCGCTTCCCCGGGCCGCCGGAGGCGCACCAGCACCTGGGCGCGCTTGCGCAGCAGCCGGGCCTCGCAGAGGCGGGTGGCTTCCGTGGCGGGTGCCTGGGCCAGGGTGTCCAGGGCCAGGGCCAGGGCCTCCAGGGAGCGCTGCAGGGGCGCCGGCCCCTCGGCCGGAGCCTCGCTGGAACCCAGGGCCCAGGCATCCGCCAGGTGCTCCTGCAGGCGGGCAGCCTCGAGGAGCGTGGGCTTGAGGGTCAGGGCCTGGGCCACGAGGCGGGCCACGGTGGCGGGGGCGTCGGGGGGGCCCTGTTCCAGTCCCTTGAGGGTGGTGGCCAGGGCGGTGGCCTCGTCCGAGGCCAGGGACTGCAGGGCCAGGGAGCAGCTGGCGCCCTGTTCGTGCAGGATGGCCACCAGGGCCCGGGCCAGGCGCTTGAGTTCGGGGGGCGAGGTATGGGCAAGCACCAGGTCCCGCCAGGCAGGATCGGGGATTCGGGCCTGGCCGCGCTGGACGATCATCAGGCGGGAGCCCAGCCCCCCCTGGAGGGCATCCTCCAGGGCATCCCCCTCCAGGCCCAGCAGGCGACCCAGGGATTCGGTGGGGAGGGATTGTTCTGCCACGGCCAGCAGGCGCACCAGGGTGGCGCTGGCGGGCGTGAGGCGCTGCAGGCGGCCCAGGAAGATCTGCCGCATGAGGTCGTCCTCGGCCTTCAGGGCCACGGGCCTGCCCGGGGCCAAGCCCCAGTGGTCTTCCTCCCAGACCAGGGCTCCGGATTGTTGCGCCAGCTCCAGCAGATTGCGCAGGAGGCCGGGATTGCCCAGGCTCTGGTGGATCAGGCCATCGAGAAAATCCCTGGGCAGCTGCTGGGGGCCCAGCAGATCCTCCAGTACCTGGCGGAGATCCTCGTCCTCCAGGCGGTTGAGACCCACCAGGGCCGCGGCGGCTTCCCCTCGCAACTGGGCGATGAGGGGCTTGAGGCCCATGCCCTGGGCCCCGGTGGTGAGGGACAGCAGCCAGGGCACCGTGGAGGCGTGGATCAATTCGCGGAGCAGCCCCAGCACCTCCGGGGTAGCCCGGTCCAGGGCCGAGAGGTGGATGAGGCGGGGGTGGTGCAGGGCGGCGAAGTCCAGGGCCTCGAGGGCGGCCTTGATCTCCTCAGGATCGGGGCCGGATTCCTGGCGGTGGAGGTGGCGGCCGCCGGTCAGGAAGGCGAAGGCCTGGACCCGCAGCGCCAGGGCCTTGGCCGCTTCGGGATGTTCCGCATAGAAATCCACCTCGCTGCCCAGGAGCAGGGTCTCCACCAGGCGCCCCAGGAAGCGGCCCGGTGGTTCCTCCGCGGAAAAACCCAGGGTGTGGACCCAGATGCCCTCGCTCTCGGCCACGGCACAGGCCCAGGCGGCGAGGTGCTCCTTGCCCACTCCCTCCTCGCCCTGCAGGAGCACGATGCGCTCCATGGGCATGGGGGCGTTCAGGCCCAGCATGAGGCTCTTCAGGTAGGGCATCTCCTGGCCGCGGCCCCGCAGGGGACGGGACAGCGACTCGGCCAGATCCCGGGCATGGCGCCAGGGCAGTTCCTCGGAAAGGGCGGGGACGGGGGCCGTGGTGGGGAGCAGGTCCCGGAGGCGATCCAGGGGCCAGGGCGGGGGGCCGATGACCCGGGGCACCTGGGTCAGGCCGGGATGGAACGAGATGACTTCGGGGTGGAGGAACCGGGGGTGGGGATCCCCGGCCAGGGCGCTCAGGAGGTGGGCCTGCAGGGCGTTCCGCTGCGCATCCCCCCAGCCCATCCACAGCCGCGCCAGGGGGGTGCCTTGGAGAGCCTGGAGGAACCAGGCCTGTTCCTCGTCGAAGCCGAACTGGGACACCACGGGATCCAGGGGCTCCGCGTCCAGGAACCGGGCCAGGTAGGTGTCCCGGATCTGGTCGAGATCCCGGTCCGAGGGCCGTGGCTCCCAGATCTGCGCCAGGTAGCGGGTGCCATCCAGCTCTCGCCGCAGGAGGTGCCAGCTGCAGGCCCCGGAGCGGCCCAGCTCCAGTAGCCAGGCATAGGTATGGGTGCCCAGGAAGCGGGTCAGATCCACGCGGCGGCTCCCGGATGCTCTTGCTTGCGCTCGTTGGGCATGGCGCAAAGTCTACCGCAGGGCGACCCCCGTGGCAGACCCGCTCTGTCCCCTACCCGCACCTGGAGAACAGGGGATCCAGGAGGACCGCGGCGGTGAGCAGCAGGGCGAAGAGATTGATGTTCATGAAGACCCGGCGGTACAACGAGGCATTCTGAGCCGGCCCGAGCAGGGGCAGGGAGCCCAGGACCAGCCCCAGGGCGCCCAGGCCCAGCAGGAGGGTGGAAGGCGGTGAGGTCAGCACCTGGAAGATGGGCAGGAGGGCGCAGGCCGCGGCGGTGCCACAGATCCAGGTGAAGGTGAGGCGGGAGAGGCGGCGGCGCCCGAACAGGCCCACCAGGGTGGGGAAGCCGGCGGCCTCGTAGCCCTCCGCGTGCAGGCCCACCAGTAGCCAGAAATGGGGTACCTGCCAGATGAAGAAGACGAAGGCCAGGGCCAGCACCGCGCGCTGGCAGCTCGCCG
>JBBIHT010000016.1:0-12834 GCA_037446845.1 Geothrix sp.
CCGAAGCCCACAAGGCCGACGACGAAGCCCGCAAGGCCATGCTGGAGGAAAAGAACCTCCTGGACCAGATGGTCTATCAGGTGGAAAAGCTCATCAAGGAGAACGGGGAGAAATTGCCCGAGGCCGACCGGAAGGATGCCGAGGAAGCCATCGTGGAAGCCAAGGCCGCCCTCGCCAGTCTGGACAAGGAGCGCATCAAGAAGGCCCTGGAAGCGCTCACGGCCAAGAGCCACAAGCTGGCCGAGAGCCTCTACAAGCAGGAGCCGCCTGCGGATGGGGGCGCCACGCCCGGGGCTCCCAGCGCCACCCCAGGTGGAGACAAGAAGGGCGATGACAATGTCATTGATGCGGAAGTGGTGAGTTAGACCCGCCCGGGTGCTCCCCGCTGCGGGAATACCTGGAAGGCAGGGCCGAGCAACGGGGAGCGCCTGGGCTCCCCGTTTTTCTGCACGAACGAAATCTTAGTGCTCTAGACTAAACTCATGCCCCATCCCGACTACTACAAGATCCTGGGTGTCCCGAGCACGGCCACTGAGGACGAGATCAAGAAGGCCTACCGGAAGCTGGCGCGCAAGCACCACCCGGACCTGAACCCCGGCGATGCCCGGGCCGAGGCGGAGTTCAAGAAGCTCTCCGAGGCCAATGATGTCCTGTCAGACCCTGAAAAGCGGAAGAACTACGACACCTACGGCGACCCCAGCGGCCCAGGGGCCCAGGCGCCTCCGGGCTTCCAGGGCGGGGGCGGGTTTCCCTTCGAGGACCTGTTCGCAGGCTTCGGGGGACGGCCCAGGCGGCATGGGCCGCAACGAGGCGAGGATCTGATCCATAGTGTCCGCCTGAGCTTTCGGGCGGCCTTCGAGGGAACCCGGCTGGGCCTTCGGGTCAACCGCACGGAGCCCTGCCTCTCCTGCCGGGGCACGGGGGAATCCAGCCGGAAGCAGGAGGTCTGCGGCACCTGCCAGGGCAAGGGCAAGCTGGGCTCCACGCCGGGCTTTCTTTCCTTCGGTCGCACCTGCCCCGATTGCGGGGGAGGGGGCACGCGGTCGCCGCTGTGCCCGGAGTGTGGCGGGGCAGGCCGTCATCCCCGGCAGGAGACGGTCACCATTGCCATTCCGGCCGGAGTGGACGATGGCGCCAAGCTGCGCGTTCCCGGCAAGGGCGAAGCTGGCCGCCGGGGGGGCGGGCCCGGGGATCTCTTTCTGCAGATCAGCGTGGATTCAGATGCGCGCTTCGACCGCCGCGGTCCGAACCTCTATGTGCGCTTGCCGGTGAGTTTTTCCGAGGCGGCCCTGGGTGCGAAGGTGGAAGTGCCGACGCCCGAGGGCACCCAGACCATCAAGGTGCCCCCGGGCACGCAGACGGGAGCCAAGCTCCGCCTCAAGGGCCACGGCATGCCCATTCCCCGCAGCAGCCAGCGCGGCGACCTGCTCGCCGAGGTGGTCCTGGTCACCCCAGTCATCCAGGATGAGCGCAGCAAGGAATTGCTACGAGAGCTGGCGGAGCTCAACGATGCTGATTTGAAGAACCAGCGAGGCCACCATGGCTAAGGATCCCCGCATGGGTGCCTACATGATCGGGGTGGTCTCCACCCGGTACGCCGTGCATCCCCAGACGCTGAGATTGTATGAACGGGAAGGGCTCCTGCTGCCCAGCCGCACCGAGGGGAAAACCCGTCTTTACAGTGACGAGGATCTGGAGCGCCTGGAATTCATCCTGAACCTGACCCGGGATCTCGGCGTCAACCTGGCGGGGGTGGAGGTGGTACTGGGGCTCAAGGATCGGCTGAACCGCATGCAGGAGGACCTGGATCGCCTGGTGCATGTCCTGGAATCCGCCGGCCTGAAGGATGTGCCGCGGCCCACCTCCGCCTCGGGCCTGGTGAAGCTGGCCCCCCACGGGTTGCGCAAGCGGTCGTGATTCCAGGGCACACCCCTTCGCGTGGGATTGGGTGCGCTTGCTATGCTGATGCTTCCCCCAAGGTGAACCGTGCCCCTCCGGCATCTCGAAGAGCGCTCCCTCGACAAGTATTTCGATTCCATCCGTCACCTGCCCCTGCTCACGGCGGAGGAGGAGCGGATCTTCGGGCGCCTCTGGCAGAACGAGCACAACCCGGAAGGCCTGCGGAGGCTGGTGGAGGGCAACCTGCGTTTCGTGGTCAAGGAGGCCCGCAAGTTCGAGGGCATGGGCCTGGACTTGCTGGACCTCATCAGCGAGGGCAACCTGGGCCTCATCGAGGCCGCCAAGCGCTTTGATCCCGGGCGCCTGAACAAGTTCCTCACCTATGCCTCCTGGTGGGTGCGCCAGGCGATCTTTCATGCCCTGGCCGAACACGGCAGCCGCATCCGCCTTCCGCAGAAGGTGGCGGGCCACCTGGTGCAGCTGAACCGTGTGACCCAGAAGCTGAGCCAGGCCCTGGGCCGCGTGCCCCTGCAACAGGAAATCGCGGACGCTGCCCACCTCACGGTGGCCGAGGTGCAGCGGCTGCAAATGCTGCAGCAGACCACTTCCACTGTCTCCACCGAGCAGGGGCTGGGGGATTCGGATTTGACCCTGGGGGACAGCCTGGAACAGGGGGTGGAACCCTCCGCCATGGCGACCCTGGATCAGGAAGCCTTCCACGAACAGATCAAGGCCAGCCTGGCCGCCCTGACGGAGAAGGAGCGGACCATTCTCACCCTGCATTTCGGCATCGGTGGGGAGGATCCCCTGACCCTCGAACAGATCGGCAAGCACTTCACGCCACCCATCTCCCGCGAACGGGTGCGCCAATTGGAGGAGCGGGCGTTCTCCCGCATTCGGGAACGGCGCAAGGAAGTGCTGGGCGGCTTCCTGTGGGGGGGGGACCAGCCATGAAGGGCCGTGCGGATTGTCCGCGCTGCCAGGGCAAGGGCCTGGTCATTGACGCAGATCCCCTGAAGCCGGTGCGGATCTGTGGTTGCACGAAGGAGCTGGGCCCCGATGCGGAGTCCCTGGGCCTGCCCGCCCGCTACCAGGAGGCTGAATTCTCCCGCTTCTGGAAGTGGTGGAACAACGCCCAGGCCACCACCGCCCGGACCCTGCTGGACCGGGTTGGCGATCTGGAAGATTGGCTCAGCCAGCCGATAGACCTGGTGGGGCCCCTGGAGGGTCGCGAGGAATTGACTCGCCTCATCCAGGCGCTGCGCAAGCGCCCCGAGCACGGCATTCGCCCAGCCGGAGCCGATGGCCTGTCCCAGTGGGCCACCACCGGAAAGCACAAGTTTCGTCACGGTTGGGAGCTCTGGTGGATCCATGGCCCCGCCCAGAGCGGGCGCAGCACCCTCGCCGCCGCCGCCCTGCGCGCCTGGACCGAGCGCACGGGGCGGGGGGGGCGCTTCGTGTCCGTGCGCACCCTGAGCCAGGGCATCAAGGATGCCTATTACGACATCCGCAGTTTCCAGAACCAGGCCTTCCAGAGCGTGCGGGATCTCATCGAGCCACTGGAGGATCTGCCCCTGCTGGTGCTGGATGACTGGGACCGCGTGGATTCGGATCTGCGGGTGGCCGCCGCCCTGGCCCAACTGCTCGACCACCGCTACAGCATGGAACGCCCCACGCTCCTCACCGCCGCGACCTCCCCGGAAGCCCTGGAACGGCGCGAGAACAATCCCCTGATGCGCCTGGAGGACAGCAGCCTCCTGGCCCGCCTCCGGCAGGCCGAGCGGGTGGAAATGGTGCCGGCCCTCAAGCCTTGGATCGAGCGGCTGGAGCGGTGAGGCCCCTGCTCCACCATCTCCTGCGCCTGCACCTCGCCCAAGCGCGGGGGCTCTGGCTGCTCGTGGGGGGCCTCAGCCTGGTGCTGGGGTGGGGCGCCCTGCGCGTTGAACGGGCCCTGGATCTCATGAGCCTGCTCCCGGCCCAGCATCCGGAAGTGCGGGCCAACCTGGAGGCCGGGGTTGGCCAGCAGGAGCTGCTCTGGCTGGTGGCCGAAGGAGGCGAGGCGGACCTGGAGGCCCGCCGGGGCTGGGCCGAAGGCCTGGTGGAGCGGCTGCTGGATCGGGGCAACCTCCCCCTCAACGGTCTCGCCTCGGAAGGCCGCTTGTCCGATCCCATCCCGGTGCCGGGCCCTGGCGGCGTCAGCCCCTGGCCGGCCCTCCTGGCCGTGGGCGCCATTACGGAAGGAGACGCGGCGGCCGGGCGCCTCACCACGGAAACCCTCTACGCCCTGGCGCCCGCGTGGCTGGGAGATCGCCTAGCCCCCCTCACGAATGCCAACGAACTCACCCGCCGGCTCCGAGCCAGCGCCCGGGCCCTGGCTACGCCGGAACCCCTGGCCGCTACCCTGGCCCGCCTGGATCCCCTGGCCCTGCGCGATCTGTCTCCCGAGAACGGGGCGGGCATGGCCAAGGCCGCGGAACTGGGCCGGGCTTTCTCCCTGCGGGTGCGGACCGGCTACCTGGAAACCAAGGATGGCCGCTATGTCCTGGTCCCCCTGGTGACCTCCTTTCCGGCTTCGGATGCTCGGGCCACCACCCGGGTTCTGGTCTGGCTGGGCCGGGGCGCCCTGGGGGATCTGCCCCATGACGCCAGCCTGGTGGCCATGCAGGCCGCCCTGGCACCGGGTCCGGATCGCGCCTTCTCCCTGCAGGTCACGGGCGCCCAGGCCATCACGGCCTACGAATCCCATCGCCTCACGGTGGAGGTGCTCCTCAGCCTGGGCCTCAGCTTCCTTCTCATCGGCCTGGTGTACTGGCTGGGGTTTCGCACCCTGGCGGGCTATGGCTTCGTCATGGTGCCCCTGCTCCTGGGCATGCTGTGGGCCCTGGGACTCACCGGCTGGGTGCTGGGCCGGGTGAACCTCATGGCCGCCGGTTTCGGCGCCGTGCTGCTGGGCGTGGGTGATGATGTGGGCATCCTGCTCTTCAGCCGCTACCGGGAAGAGCGTCGGCAAGGCCGGAGCAAGGCCAGGGCCCTTCGCGCAGCGGTTCTGGGCACTGGCCCCGGAGTCGTGGCAGGGGCCTTCACCACAGCCCTGGCCTTCCTGTCCCTGGCCTTCGCCCCTTTCCCGGGCATCCGGGATCTGGGCCTCACCACGGGCATGGGTCTGCTGGCCTGCCTGCTCGCCACCTTCCTGGTGCTGCCGCCCCTGCTGCTGGCCCTGGACCGGGGCACCGGGACCTTCGCCCCCGGGGCGGCCCTGCCCCTGCCCCGCCGTCGCGCCTGGGCCCCCTGGGCCGTGCTCGGGCTGCTGGTCCTGGCCCTGCTTGGAGCGCCTCGCACCCGCTGGGAAGAGGATCTGCGCCGCTTCCGGGCCCAGGGCAACCCGGCCCTGAACCTGCAGGAGCGCCTGACGAAGACCCTCGGCGCCAGCCTTCAGCCCCTGGCGCTCCAGATTCCCCTCGATGATCCCGATCGTCTGCCCGCCCGCTGGAACCGTCTCAGCCCGATTCTGCGGGGCGCGGGCCTGCCGGTGCCTGATTGGAAGCCGCTGGATCCCGAACTGCGCCATGTCCTGGGTTCTGAAACCTGGCGGCGCCAGGTGCTGGAAACCGCGGTCCGAGCGGGCCTGGATCCCGCTGGTCTGGAAGGCCCCCTGGCGGCCCTGGCCGGGGCCGCCGCGGACCCGGCCAGGCCGGTGCGGGCCCTGGAGGCCCTGCTTCCCGGTCGCCCGCCCGGGGAAGAAGCCCAGGGGTGGACCTTCTGGGACCGCCTGCACCGGACGGCCTCCCCCCCGCCCCTGCCACCCATGCTCACGGTGCCCCTGCGCCTGGACGAGGCCGCGCTCCTGCGCCTGACCCCTGCCGTGGAGGCCGCCGGGGGCCGCTTCGTGGGTACCCAGCCACTCTTTCGCCTGGTGAAGGCCATCGCTCGGGAGTCCGTACAACAGGCGGTGCTGTTGGCCCTGGGCGGCATCTTCCTGGTACTGGCCCTGTTCGGCCGCAGCCTGCGCTTCGCTTGCCTCGCCACGCTGCCCCTGCTGGCCAGCCAGGTGGGTGCCCTGGGTGCCCTGGGTTGGACAGGCGAGCCCCTCACCTTCCTCTCCCTCATGGCCATTCCCATCGCCCTTGGGGTCAGCGTGGACACGGCATTCAATCTTCTGCACCGCGCCCGCTCCGAGGCCGATGCTCCCCGACGCGTGGCCCGGGTGAACGCGGTGTGCGCGGGCACCACTTTGGCCGGTTTCGGGGGCATGGTCTTCAGCGGCTACCGTGGCCTTCGAGGCCTTGGGCTGGCCTGCCTGGGTGGCGTCGCACTGGCCCTGCTGCTCACCCAGTGGCTGCTGCCGGTGCTCCTGGAAAAGTGGCCCCTGCCGGCCGGGGGAAGGAAGGCCAAACCGGAGAGGGGCGGAGAGGCACCGGGATAGAGCTGGCGACCTCTCCCCGCGCATCCCCCTTTGGCCCGCAGGACTGTGCTGGACTCCCGGTAGACTGGGAGGACAGGAAAGGTGTGCAGCTGGGCCTGGTCCTTGAACGGCTCCCTGCGACCCGGCTCGGTCTTGGTTCAGGGATGACTCCGCAGGAGGGGCTGGCCATGAGTGGACTCACTGAAAAACGGTTCCGGGTCATCACCCGGGAGATGGAAGGCCGGAAGTTCAAGGATGAGGCTGAACAGGGGGCCTTCATGAACCAGCATGTGCGGGCGAATAGTGATGACCTGGTGGCCGGGCAGAACCTGTCCCCAGAGGACCTGGCCATGGAATGCCTGGACCTGGCCCGGGAGGCCAGGACCGAGGAACAGGCACTGGACTGTCTGCGCAGGGCCTTGCGGCTGGACCCGGGCTGCTGTGAGGCCAAGGTGGGCCTCGCCGCGCTGGAAGCCCGCAGCGATTCCGAGCTGCTCCGGCGCCTCGACGAGGCCATCGCCGCGGAGGAAGCGCGGCTAGGCCCCGCCTTCTTCAAGGAGGAGAAGGGGCAGTTCTGGGGCATGACCGAATCGCGCCCCTACATGCGGGCCTGCCTCGATCGGGCGCTGCTCCTGACCGACCTGGGCCGGCTCAAGGAAGCCCAGAAGGCCCTGCGCGCCCTGATTCTTCTAAACAAGCACGACCACCAGGGCGTCCGCCTGCTGCTGGGACCCCTCTGCCTGCGCCGGGGTGACCTCAAGGCCTACCGCGCCCTGCGCAACAAGTTCAAGCGGACGATGGATCTTGAGTTGCTCTGGGGCGATGTGCTGGAAGCCTTTCTGCAAGGCGACCTTGAACGCGCTGCCGAGGCCAGGAGCCTAGCGCGGCACGAGAACGGCTATCTGGAAGCCTACCTGCTGGGTCATCGGAAGTTGCCGAAACAACCCTCCAACACCTACACCTGGCACAGCCCGGAGCAGGCGGTTCATGCGGCCGTGCATCTGCTCCCTGCGGTCGCGGCCCATCCCCAGGCCCTGGCCTGGCTGAAGGGAGGACGATGAATCCACTCGCGGCCCTGTTCGCCAAGCGTCTGGCCGAGGGCCCTCTTCCCGCCGCCGAGGTGATGGCCCTTGGCCTCTACCACCCAGAGTTCGGCTACTACCGCCAGGCCGCAGGGCCCTGGGGCTTCGCGGGCAAGGACTACTACACGGCCCTGGATCTCGGGCCCCTGCTGGGGCAGACCCTCGCCCTGCGGCTGGAATCCGCCTGGGAGCGGCTGGACCGCCCCGCGCGCTTCATCGCCCTGGAACCCGGCGCCGGACGCGGTTGGCTGGGACGGGATGTGCTGAATGCGGTGAGGGGTCCCTTCGCCGAGGCCCTCGTCTACCTCCACCGGGATGCCAGCCCCGCTGCGAAACGGGAGGCCGAGCAGGCCCTCGCCCCTTTCATCGGGGCCAAGCGCGTGCGCTTTGCCGCCGAGACGGACCCCCTGGAACCCTTCACCGGCGCCATCTTCAGCAACGAACTCTTCGATGCACTGCCTGCCCAGCCCTGGCGCTGGGACGGCCTGGGCTGGGAGCGCGAAGTGCTGACCCTCCAGGGACCTGCCTGGCAGTCCGCAGATCCCGGCGAGGCCGGGGGCTGGTTCACCGCCCAGGCCGGCGGCCTGGAGCCGGGGGACGGCAGCGTGTGGTGCCAGGCCATGCCTGGCCTGGTGCACGAACTGGCCGGTGCGCTACGCGCCGGCCTCTTCATCACCGTGGATTACGGCGACGCCGCCCCGCGGCTGCTGGCCAAGGGCGCGGACCTCCGCCGCTTCAAGGCCCATTCGGTGGATGGCCAATGGCACGAGGGGCCGGGCGAAGCTGACCTCACCGCTGATGTGGACTTCACGCGGCTGGCGCACCTGCTCGAAGGCGAGGGGCTGCAGGAACTCTCCCACCTGGAATTGAGCAAATGGATCCGCACGCACGCGCCCCTGGAGCAATGGGGTGTGGATTGGCAGAGCCTGCCCGTGCCCGAACGCCTCAAGCGTACCGAGAACCTGCTCCAGCTCACCCTCCCGGGCATGATGGGGAGCCGGTTCCGGGTGCTGGAAGGGTGGAAGCCCCTTCCGCAGTAGAACCAGGGCCTGCCAGGAGCCTTCCATGGACCTTGAACAGTACCTTCACGAGCACATTCCTCTCTCCAGGGCGATGGGGGTCACCGTGGTGGAAGCCACCGGGACCACCCTCCTGCTGAAGGCGCCCCTGGGGCCCAACATCAACCATCGGGAAACGGTGTTCGGGGGCAGCGCCTCCGCCCTGGCCATTCTGGCGGCCTGGTCGCTCCTGCACCTGCGGCTGCGCGCCGAGGGGTTTCACTGCCGTCTCGTGATCCAGCGCAACACCATGGCCTACGAGCTTCCCATTCCCGGCGACTTCACGGCCCAGGCCAGCCTGGATCCCCAGGCGGATTGGGCCGCCTTCGCGCGCATGCTCACCCGCAGGGGCAAGGGCCGCATTGCCACCTGCGCGGTCCTTTCGTTTGAGGGCCAGCCGGTGGGTCGCTTCTCTGGGGATTTCGTGGCCTTTCGGCAGGACTGAGGCCTCGCCGGGCTAACGGGTTTCAATGCCTGGCGCGATGGTGACCTGAAGTCGCTGCTGGACCTTGGTGGTGCCCAGGGCCAGGGTCACGGTATAAGTGCCGGTGCGCACGAACTTCTGGGAGCCCAGGCCGCCGTACTCGGTCAGGTGGTCCTTGGTGGGGCGCAGGTTCCAGGCCACCCGGCCGAGGCCCGGCGTTCCGGGCAGCTTGAAGGTTGCCACGGGCTGGCCCTCCGGGTTGGTGATGGTGATGCTCGGAGTTTCCTCACCCAGATCCCGCAGCCAGTAGGTCAGCAGGGCCCCTTCGGGCGGATTCTCGCCTCGATAGTTGCCCTTGCCCGCCGATTCCTCCCAGCCGGGCAGGAGGTAGGAACCATGGGCAGGGCGGGGTGGAAAGAGCTGCAGGGGACGGGCCGTGATCTCTGGGGTGAGGGCTTGCAGGGCGGCGAGGTCGTCCAGCACGAACAGGCTGCGGCCGTGGGTGGCGATGACCAGATCGTGCTCCCGGGGCTGGATCTGGAGGTCGTCCACGGCCACCGTGGGCAGTCCGCCGAACTTCAGCCAGGAGGCTCCGCGGTCAAGACTCGTGAAGAGGCCGAATTCGGTGCCCGCATAGAGCAGGCTCGGGTTGACGGGATCTTCCCGCACCACCCGCACGGGGCCATCGCCTGGAAGATTGGAGGCCAGGCTGGCCCAGCTTTGCCCGCCATCCGCCGTGCGGAACAGGAGCGGAGCGTAGTTCCCGGACCGGTGGGCGTCCACCGCCAGGTAGGCCACCTTCGGATCCCTGGCGCCGGGCTCGATGCGGTTGATCCACAGGCCTACGACTGCCGCGGGCAGATGGCCGGTGAGATCGCTCCAGTGGGCCCCGTCATCCTCGGTTCGCCATAGCTTGCCGTCATCGGTGCCCGCCCACAGGAGGCCCGCCTTCAGGGGTGATTCCGCCAGCGCATAGACCACGCCGTAGTTCTCGGCGCCGCTGCCGACGGTGGTGGTCCTGAGCGGATCCATGGTGGACAAGTCGGGGCTGATGGCCGTCCAGGCTTCCCCCTGCTGGGTCAGGCGGAAGATGCGGTTCCCCGCCAGGTACATGGTGCCCTTGTGGTGGCGACTGGCGATGAGCGGGGCATTCCAGTGGAAGCGGAAGGCGGTCTGGCCCTCGGTGGGATTGGGGCGCAGGACCTTCATCTCGCCGGTGCGGAGATTGAAGCGGTGCATCCAGCCTTCTTGGCTTTCCGCGTACAGCACATTCCGGTCCTCGGGATCGAAGATGCAGTAGAAGCCATCGCCCCCCTGGATGTTGGTCCAGTCGCTGTTCTGGATGCCGTCCTTGGAATCCACCCGGCTGGGCCCCACCCAGTTCACATTGTCCTGCAGACCCCCGGCGATGCGGTAGGGCGAGCTGTCGTCCAGGGCAATGCGGTAGAACTGGCCGCTGGGGATCCGGCTCAGGTGAATCCAGTTGGAGCCTGCTTCATAGGACTGATAGGGGCCGCCATCGGTGCCCAGGAGAAGGCGCGAGGTGACGGGGGGGCGGGCTGGCTGCCCCGGTGCGGGCGGCTCGGGCCGGGGAGGATCAGCCTTGGGGAAGGCCAGGGCGTGGCAATCCGCATGCACCTTGCCGAACAGGTCCTCCCGGAAACTGTGTCCCCCATCGTCCGAGACATGAAGCATGAAGCCCAGTACGAAGACCCGCTGGGGATTCACAGGATCAATGCGAAGCTGGCTGAAATAGAAGGGGCGTGGATTGAGGGGGCTGGTACGCTTCCAGGTTTCTCCGCCATCCTCCGAGCGGAACACGCCACCCTTGCGGCTGAGTACCTCGTCAATGCCTACGGTGCCCCCCTCGTCGCTCTGCACCACGGCCATGACGAGGTTCGGCTGGCTCCTGGAAACATCCAGGCCGATGCGTCCCGTTTGCGTGGGCAGCCCCTTCTCCAGCCTGCGCCAGGTCGCCCCGCCATCCACGCTCTTGAAGATGCCGCCCAGATCCTTGCCCTCGGCCGCGGCCGGACCGTAGGTGAAGGACCAGGGGGTTCGGCGGCGGGCGTAGAGGGCCGCGTACAGGGTTCCCGGATGGGTTGGATCCAGCACCACATCCCCGCAACCCACGCGGGTATCCAGGGGAGAGGGTGCCTTCAGGACAGCCTTCCAGGACCGGCCCCCATCGGTGGTCTTGAAGAGGCCCCGTTCCCCCCCGGGGGTCCACAGGTCGCCCATGACGGCGGCCCAGGCGGTGGCGGGGTCCTGCGGATCCACGACGATGCGGGCGATGCTGCGGCTGCTCTCCAGTCCGGCCTGGACCCAGGATTCGCCGCCGTCGGTGGACCGGAAGACCCCCTTGCCCCAGCCGGAGCTGTTGCGGTCATTGGCTTCGCCGGTGCCCACCCAGAGGGTTCTCCGGTCCGAAGGTGCGACCGCCACGGCCCCGAGGGAAGCCACGGGTTCCTTGTCGAACAGCGGCGTGAAGGAGGCGCCGGCGTTGTCCGTTTTCCAAAGGCCACCGGTGGCGAGGGCCACATAGAAGGTATCGGCCTTCCCGGGATCCACGGCGATGTCGGAAACCCGGCCGCCCATGATGGCGGGGCCGATGCTTCGTGCCTTCAGGGCCACCAGGTGGGCCGAGGAAACCCCCGCCGGGGCGGGTGCCTTGGGGAGGGGTCTGGGCGCCCCCGCCAGGGCCAGGCAGATCAGGGGCGCGAACAGGGAGCGATGCGGCATGGGGGCCTCGCAGGGGTGGGAGTGGTTCCCTATCGGGGGAGGGGGGGCAGGAGGCCCACCCTGAGAGAGCTCGGTCTGGCTTCGTCGTGGAATACGGTGTGGGTGGCCTTCCGGTAGTCCTCCGGCCGAGCTTCGTTGATATTGGTGAAGGCCTGGGGATTGCGGTCCATGAGGGGGAACCAGGTGCTCTGGACCTGCACCATGACCCGGTGGCCTTTCTGGAAGGTGTGGAAGATGTCGTTCATGGACCAGGCCACCCGGGTGGGTTGTCCCGGCACGAAGGGCGCGGGTGTCTCCAGGCTGTCCCGGAACTTGCCGCGCATGACTTCGCCGCGCACCAGTTGCTGATAGCCGCCCATGGGGTTGGCGCTGGCGGTCCAGGTGGAGGGGTTCTCCTTGAAATCAGGGTTCTTGAAATCATCGGGATAGACATCCACCAGCTTCACCACCCAGTCGGCATCGGTGCCCGTGGTGGCCACGAAGAGCTCGGGCTGCAGAGGCCCCGCGAAGGTGAGAGCCTCCGGCAGAGGGTCGGTCTGGAAGACCAGCACATCCGTGCGCCGCCCGGCGAAGCGCTGATCTGCCGTCATGTATTCCTTGGGCATGCCGATGGCCACTTCTTCAATGAAGGGGACAGGCTTGGCGGGGTCGGAAACAAAGGTATCGGCGCCGCCCTGGGGGGCTGGGACCGCGAAGGAGAGGCCCCCGTGGGGTTGCAGGTAGAGCCTGGCCTGCCGTGTTTCCCGGGGGGGCCAGGCCGCCAGGCGATGCCAGCGATTGGCGCCGGTCTCGAAGACGGTGGCCGTGGCCAGCTCGGGCACCCGGGCGCCCTTCAGGTGGCGCATGAAGAAGGGGAAGAGCACTTCGGCCTGGAACCACTCGGAGGTGTTCGCGCCGAATTGCACCGGGCCGAGGTGATCCCCCCGGGTGCGTTCCCATGCGCCGTGGGACCAGGGCCCCATCACCAGCCGGCTGTCCGTGGCCGGGCTTTGGCGCTGAAGGGACCCAAACACCTGCAGGGCCCCGAAGAGGTTCTCCGCGTCGTACCATCCGCCCACCACGAGCACGGCGGGCTGGACCCCCTTCAGTTGGGGGCGCAAATTGCGGGCCTGCCAGAAAGCGTCATAGCTGGGGTGCGCCAGCAGTTCGTTCCAGAAGGGCACATTCTGGGTGTACTGGCGGGTGGCGGCGGTGGGGCCCAGGCGCAGGAACCATTCGTAGCCATCG
>JBBIHT010000017.1:0-12563 GCA_037446845.1 Geothrix sp.
GCACTGCGCGGCTGATCCCCCCGTCCCACTTCAGGAGTACACCATGTCCGGCCACAGCAAATGGTCCACCATCAAGCACAAGAAGGGCGCCCTGGACGCCAAGCGCGGCAAGGTCTTCACGAAAGTGCTCAAGGAAATCACCGTGGCGGCCCGCCTCGGCGGTGGTGATGTCAACGCCAACCCCCGCCTGCGGCTGGCGGTGGATCAGGCCAAGGCCAACAACATGCCCAAGGACAACTGGGAGCGCGCCATCAAGAAGGGCACCGGGGAACTGGAAGGCGTGACCTATGAGGAGGTGGTCTACGAGGCCTACGGTCCCGGCGGCGTTGCCATCCTGGTGGAAGCCATGACCGACAACAAGAACCGCACCACCCCCGAAGTGCGCAGCTACTTCGCCAAGTTCGGCGGGGACCTGGGGGCCCAGGGATCCGTAGCCTATCTCTTCGCCAAGCAGGGCGAGATCGCCGTCGAACCTGAGGTCGCTGAGGATCGGGTCATGGAGGTGGCCCTGGAAGCCGGGGCCGAGGATGTGATCAACGACGAGGGCGAAGCTTGGGTCATCAAGACCGCCCCCGAGACCTACCAGGCCGTGAAGGATGCGGTGGATGCCGCCAAACTGCCGGTCATTGAGGCCAAGATCATCATGGCCCCCAGTACCAGCACTGCGCTGGAAGGCAGCAAGCTCACCAGCTTCCTCAAACTGGTGGACCTCCTGGAGGACAACGACGATGTGCAGAATGTGTGGCACAACGGCGAGTACGAGGAACCCGAAGAATAGCCTGCCGCCAGCAAGACCGAAGCGGGGCGCCTTTCGGCGCCCCGCTTCGGTTCAGGGGAAGACCGCGGCTAGCGAACCGTGAAAGATGAATCCGCCGTGACGGTCATCTCGGGGCCAGCCTTGGGATGGCCATTGAACAGCCCCTTGTTGAAGACCGTGAAGCTGGTCGCCAGGAACAGCACCACCACCAGCAGGGCCGCGCCGCGCTTCCCCGAGGCCAGGGCCCTCGGGGCCATCTCGGAAAGGGCCAGCAGCACCAACACCAGGAGCAGTTTGAGGTGGAAGTAGTGGCCGTTCCTCAAGGGATTCTGCCCTCCCTGCATCATCACGATCAGCAGGGCGACGCCCACGACCAGAGCCAGCCGGAAGGACCAGACCACGACCTTGGCCCAGATCGTGGCGGCCAGCCCACGAAGGTCCTCGCGATCCTCCTCGAAACCCGAAAGCAGGAGGGCAACCACGGCCGCACCCCCCCCCAGCGCGATGGCCACGAAGTGCAGCCAGCGGATCAGATTCACGGCTTCCAGTTTCAGGTTCATGACCACCTCGGGAAGGAAGCCTTGAGGATACCAGGCCTGCTAGGCTCATCCCGTCGGCCAATTGGCCGGTCAGTCGTCCAGGAGCCCTTGCGGAGAGTCATCATGAAGCAGCTCAAGATCGCCGTCGTGGGTGTGGGGCACCTGGGACAACACCATGCCCGCATCGCCGCCTCGGCTCCCGAGGCCATCCTGGCGGCGGTGGTGGACCCGGATAGCCAGCGGGGCTCCGAGATCGCCGGCAAACATGGTGCCCGCTGGTTCCCCACCTTGGCCGAAGCGCTGCCCCTGGTGGATGCAGTCCAGGTGTCGGCACCCACGGGACTCCATCATGCCCTGGGCCTCCAGGCCCTGAAGGCAGGCAAGCATGTGCTCATGGAAAAACCCCTGGCCGCCACCCTGGACGAGGGCCTTGCCCTCCTGGAGGCCCTGGCCCAGGCCCGGCAGACCTGCCCCGGTCTGGTGGCACAGGTGGGCCACCTGGAACGGTTCAACCCCGCGGTGACCGCCCTGCGGGAACGGGGTTTCAAGCCGCGGTTCCTGGAAGCCATTCGGGTCTCGCCCTTCCCGGCCCGCAGCCTGGAGGTGGATGTGGTGATGGATGTCATGATCCACGACCTCGACCTCCTGCGCGCCCTGGTGGGAAGGCCGGTCGTGGATGTGGAGGCCGTGGGCGTTCCCGTCCTCACCCCCTATGCGGATCTGGTGAACGCCCGCCTGAAGTTCGAGGGCGGCGCCTTCGCCACGGTCACCGCCAGCCGCGTGGCACGAAAGAAGGAACGGACCTTGCGCGCCTTCGGTGACAAGGAATACGCCAGCCTGGATTTCGCCGCCCAGAAACTGGAGCTGCTTCGCCTGGTGATGACCCCCGAAGGGCCCCAGGTGGTGCCCGAACATGCGGACATCGAGGAAGGGGAACCCCTGCGCCTGGAGATCGAGGCCTTCCATGCGGCCTGCCTCGGCCATCCCCAGGAGTGCGTCACCTGGGCGGATGGTCAGGAAGCCATGCGAGTGGCCGACCAGGTTCAGAAGGCCGTTGCCAAGAGTCTGGCGGAGCTGGGCAGGTCGTGAGCCTGTTCTACGACCTCGCCTCCCTCGCCAAGCCCCTGGTGACGGCACCCCTGGCCCTGGCCTTCCTGGACCTGGATGCGGAGCGCCGCTGGGCCCTGGGTTTCCACGACCGGACCACCCCCCTCACCGTGCGCCAGTTGTTGTCCCACAGCTCTGGCCTGCCCCCCTGGCGCCCCTTCACGGGGGAAGCCCTGGCCGCCCAGCTGCGGCGGGAAGTCGTCGTCCATCCCCTGCTCCGCCCCGCAACGCCGGGGCTTGCCACCTACTCCGACCTGAACTACCGCCTGCTGGCGGAACTCCTGGTGGACGAAACGGGCGTGCCCTTCCCGACGCTCGGCCAGGCCTCCGGCTTGAGTCCCGCTCCCTGGGCAAGGATTCCCGTTGATCTGCCCGACGGCCCCGATGCCCTCGCCTGGCCCCTCGCCACCCCAGCGCCCTTGCCGCCCCGGGACCCTCGCCTTCCCCATGATGCCAATGCCCGGGCGGGCATGACCGGCCACGCCGGCTTCGGGGCCACCGCCGCGCAACTGCGCCAGGTCCTCCTGCGCTGGGTGGCGGCACGCTGGCCGGCTCGGATGGCGGTGCCCACCGCCCCCGGGGAAGGCGGCTCCCGGTGGGGACTGGGTTTGCAGGTGGCCTTCACGGAGCCGGGGCATTTTGGACACCTGTTGTCAAAAATACCCCTGGGCATGGGCATGCAGGTCGTGGAGGATCCAGACGAGGGCGCCCCCCCCGAGGCGCCGCCCCTGGCAGCCAGCCCCGCGACCCCATCGGGCTGGTGGTTCCACCTTGGCTACACCGGCCCTGCCCTGTTCTACCGCCCGGTGGATGAAGCCTGCCTCGCGCTCCTCCTTCATCGCCGTGGCCCCGGGGGCACCCTCCTGGATGCAGAGGCCCTGCGGGCGCGCCGTTGGGACCTGCTGGCGTGCTTCGTGGCACAATCCGGGGCATGAAGCCGCTCCTGGTTCCCGTCCTGATCTGCGCATCCCTGCAGGCCATGCAACCGCCGCTGCGGATCGGCCTCGATACCCTGGCTCTGGAATGGATCGTGTCCCTGGAGGGGGGCGGCCAGATTTGTGATCGTGCCGGAAAACCCCTCCTGAAGCTGGCCCCGGAGGAGAGGGTGCGCATCTGGTGGGACAGCCGCAGCGAGGCGGACCCCAGTGCGGAATACCGCATCCAGGTGGGGCCTCCCCACCGCAGCGCCGAGGCCACCGCCCTGCGGAAACGCTTGAAGGACCTGGGCGAGCCCTCGGACCTGGACAAGGTGCCTGACGCCGATACCTGGCGGGTGCTGACGGGCCACTTCACCTCGGCCCAGGACGCGGAACCCCTCTTCCAGAAATTGTTGAACCTGGGCCTCGACGAACTCTGGGTGGCCACGGAACCCCGCACCGTGAAGCCCCACAAGGGGCGGGCCCTCTACGCCATCACGGACCACTACGAGCGGAGACCGCTCCCCCTGGCCGGGGTATGGCTCAAGCCGCAGGGCGAACTGACGCTGCTCCAGGGCAAGGGCCGGTATCGCGGGAAGGTGGAAATCTTCCCCAATGCCCAGGGGCGCCTGACGGTGGTGAACACCCTCGACCTGGAATCCTACCTCCGCGGCGTGGTGCCCAAGGAGATGGGGGCCTGGGAGTTCCCCAGCCTGGAAGCCCTGAAGGCCCAGGCCGTGGCCGCCCGCACCTACGCCGTGGCCAACCGCGGCAAGCGAGCCAGCGATGGCTTCGACATGAGCGATACGGTGGCGGACCAGGTGTATGGCGGGCGGGATGGCGAGCAGACGCTCACGGACCGCGCCATCCAGGAGACCCAGGGGCTCTTCGCCACCCATGGGGGGCAGCCCATCCAGGCCCTGTTCATGGCCAACTGCGGTGGCCACACCACGGACGTGGCGCAGGTGTTCGGGGGCGAAGCCCCCTACCTGAAAGCCGTGCCCTGCTACGCCGAAAAACCGTTAACCCTTCCCTATGCCGCGGGCGTGCCCTTCAAGGCCGAGTCCGTCCAGCCGTGGCTCACCTGGGAGCTTTTGCGCCTGGCCTCGGCCCTGGTGCCCGCCGAATGGCTTTCGGCAGGGGGTCTGGCCCGGCCCGCGACCGCGGAGGCCCTGGCCCAGCCGGTACGGAACCTCCAGCAACACCTGGCCCTGGAGCCCCGGCCTCTGCCCCTCCAGGGCAACCTCTATCTGGGCCTGGCCCGGGCCTTGGGCTTCCAGCGGGTGGTCGCAGGCCAGGAACGGCCCCAGGACGCCTCGTACTTCGGGACCACCGCCGCGCCGGAGGATGGCCTGCTGGCGGCCTTCCTGACCCGCCGGGGGGTGGTGCCCGCTTCGGCCTGGGCGGCGACCGGCCCCGTCACCCTGGCGCAGGCCCTCCAGGTGCTGGGCCGGCTCTGGCAGGAACTGGAGCCCCTGGTGCCCGGCGAGGGCTTCCTGCTCATGGACCGCCAGGTGCGACGCAGGCGGGGTGGGCCTGAACCCCTGGCCCTGGCGCCCGACCTGTTGCTCGCGGAGGAATCCCCGGATGGCAGTCTGCGCCTGGTCGTCCGCTCCGACATCCAGGTGGGTGACCGCCTGAAATGGATCCCCTCAGAGGGCAGCCCAGCCCGCGTGCTGGTGCGTCGGCTGGATCCCGATGGCGCCGCCTGGGACCGCTACAATCCCACGGCCCACTGGCGCGTGGAGTACAGCGAAACCGACCTGCTCGCCCTGGTCCAGAAGCGCATCCGAGTCTCCGGCATTCGCGAACTGCAGGCCGAAACCAATGACCAGGGACGCGTCATGGCCCTCAACCTGGTGGATACCCAGGGCCGCTCCCACCGGGTTCGCGGGATGCACATCCGGGGGCTTCTGGGACTCAGGGATAATGTGTTCAGCTGGCTCACCGTGGGACGGGGAGCCCAGCGGCACTGGATCTTCTACGGCCGGGGCTGGGGGCACGGCCTCGGTCTGTGCCAGACCGGCGCCTACGGCATGGCGTTGGAAGGCGCCTCCTTCCAGCAGATCCTGAACCACTACTACCCCGGGAGCCACCTGGACCGGGTGGAGTAGGGAAAAAAGCGTCGCCCTGGACATTGACGAATCGCTCCTGGGGACCCAGGTTCTTCCCCTGGAGGCCTGGAGATGTCCCTGGATGCCTGGGTGCTCAATGCGCCCATCAAGGTGCTGCGGGAGGACGCCCACCCGTACCGGGAGACCACCCTGGCCACCCTGGGGCACCATGAACTGGGGCTCTGCCGCAGCGCCAGCGGCACGGACTGCGACCTCTTCCTGGATGGCAGGGTCTGCTTCCGCCCTGGCATGAAAGGCCCCGCCAGGAACTGGTTCTACCTCTGCCGGGAACTGGGGTACGAGCCCAGGACCCACTGGGACTGGGATCCGGCCCTGATCCTGTTCCAGCAGGTCATCCCAGCCCTGGCCGGCGACTGGGGTGAGAACCCCATGGCCTTGAACGCCCTGGGCCTGCCGCCGGGCGTCCTGAGCCTCGCGGGACTGCGGCAATCCTTCGCCGAGAGGGTTTCCAGCCTGCGCAGGGCTCATCCCGGGCCAGTCGGCGCCAAGGTGGCCGAGGTCTTCGAATGGCTGCCCCTCCGGGCCGTGGTATTCCACGATGATGCCCAGCTGCCCCTGGACTTCGACGGCACCGGCCCCAGCGGCCGGGTGTCCCTGTGCCTGGGCCTTCACCGGCACTGCCCGGTGGTGCTGGAAGGCCCATCGCCCGGAGGATCCCATCCCCACCCTTGGACCACCCGCGACCCGGACGGCCGCCTCGACCTGGACCCCTTCCTCCGTGCTGCCGGTCTGGATGCCGAACTTCCCAAAGGCTTCGAGACCGCCTTCGGCACCGCGCTGGATCATCTGTGCGAGGCCCTGGAAGGCCCCCTGGACGACTACCGCCAGACCTATCCCGTGGGCATCCCCTGGCACCGTGATTCCAGGGCCAACCTCGTCGGCCACACCATCCTCGAGGTATGGGAGGGCCCCTCCCCCAAGCTGATCCTGGACGATGGCACCGAAGTGCCCCTGGAAGGCAGCCTCCACCCCATGCGGGAATATGGCGGGATCTGATTTCGAGTCAGAGCTGTTCCCAGCTCACGCTGAAGTGGTCCAGGATGGCCTGGCGCTCGGCGCGCTCCTGTTCGGCGATGCTGGTATAAGGATGGCGGAAGACCACCCGGCGCACGCCCCGGCGCACCAGGGCACGACAGCAGGTTAGGCAGGGCTCGTGGGTCACATAGGCCGTGGCTACGGAACCGTCACAGAAGCCCAGGGCATTCTCCTCCGCGTGGCTGGTGTGCAGGCACCGCTGCCCCGGCTTGCAGGTCTCGGGGGTGCAATGTGGCATCCCCGGCAGGGCCCCGTTGAAGCCCGCCGCCGCGATGCCGCCATCGGCCCGCAGGAGCACCGCCCCCACCTGCAAACGACAGCAGGTGCCCAGGCGGCTCAACTCCAGGGCCATGTTCATGAAGACTTCGTCCTTGAGCCTGGCTCGGGGCATGCCATTCCTCCGCATTCCCTGGATCATCCCAGGAAGTCGCCCGGGGAGAAACTGCCCCCGCCCCGCCAGAACTCACACCCGCGGGCCTCATTGACGATAGGCAGGCTGATTCACTCTGTAGCCTATTGGCGCGTATGATCCAGGCCATATCCCTCCGAGAATCCCATGCAACCGCCTGCCACACCGCCGGATGAACCCAAGCGCCTGGAGGCCCTGCGGGCCTTGAATATCCTGGATACCCCGCCCGAGCCCCGCTACGACCGCATCACCCGCCTGGCCCAGCGCTTCTTCCAGGTGCCCATCGTCCTGGTGAGCCTGGTGGACGCGGACCGCCAATGGTTCAAGTCCCGCCAGGGCCTGGCTGCCGCCGAAACCCCACGGAACATCTCCTTCTGCGGCCACGCCATCCTGGCCGATGACCTGCTGGTGGTGCCCGACACCCTCGAGGATGAACGATTCTGTGACAACCCCCTCGTGTGCGGGAACCCCGACATTCGCTTCTATGCCGGTGCCCCGCTGCATGATCCCGCGGGCCTTCGCCTGGGAACACTCTGCCTCATTGACCGCCAGCCCCGAAAGTTCTCCCCCGAGGACCGGCAGACGCTGCGGGACCTGGCCGATGGCGTGGAGGCCGAACTGGAGCGCAGTTCCCTGCTTCATCGCGCCTCCCGGGAGCGCTCCCTGGCCATGGTGGTGCAGCACACCACCCTCGGGGTCACGGTGGCCGATGCCCTGGGGCGGGTGGAGTGGGTGAATCCGGGCTTCGAACGGATCTCGGGCTATACCCTGGCTGAGGTCAGGGGACACAAGCCCGGCACCCTGCTGCAGGGGCCGGACACGGACCCCAGGACCGTGGCCTTCATGGGCCAGTGCCGTCGGGATGGCCGCCCGTTCCAGGTGGAGGTGCTCAACTACCACAAGGATGGCCATGCCTACTGGTCGGATCTCCATGTCCAGCCGGTGCGGGATGACCAGGGCGCGCTCACCAACTTCATCGCCATCAAGAATGACATCACTGAACGGAAGCGGCTGGAGGAGCGGGCCAAGGGGGCCGAGCAGCAGTACAAGGCCGTGGTGGAAAGCGTGCTCGACGGCATCATCACCATTGATGAACGGGGCACCGTTCTCACCGCCAATGCAGCCGCCATTCAGACCTTCGGCTATTCCCAGGAGGAGCTGGTGGGCCGGAATGTGAAGCTCCTCATGCCCGAGCCGTACCACAGCGAGCACGATGGCTACCTGGACCACTACCTCCACACCGGCCAGCGCAGGATCATCGGCATCGGCCGGGAGGTGGTGGGCCTGCGGAAGAACGGTGAGAAATTTCCCATGGAGCTGGCCGTCAGCGAGCTCAGCCTGGACGGGCGCAGGATCTTCACGGGCCTCACCCGGGACATCACGGAGCGCAAGCGACTGGAGCAGCTCAAGACGGAATTCGTCTCCACGGTCAGTCATGAGTTGCGCACCCCCCTTACGGCCATCCGTGGAGCCCTGGCCCTGGTGCTGAAGAAGGAGGCCGCCACCCTGCCCGACCGTTCGCGGCACATGCTCGAAATGGCCGAGCGCAACAGCGAACGCCTGACCTTCCTCATCAACGACATCCTGGATCTCGAAAAAATCGAAGGCGGCAAGCTGGCCTTCGACTTCGCCATGGTGGACCTCGCAGCCCTGGCGGTGCGGGCCATCGAGGACAACGAAGGCTATGCCCGCAAGCACGAGGTCAACCTGATGCTGGATGCCGGTGTCCCCAGCGCCCCGGTGAAGGCCGATGCCCAGCGCATGCTGCAGGTGTTTGCGAACCTCATCTCCAACGCCGTGAAATTCTCCCCCGCCGAGGGCACCGTGGAAGTCCGCATCGAAGCCTTGCAAGGCACCTTCAGGGTCTCCGTGCGGGACCACGGTGCGGGGATCCCCGATCATTTCCGCGACCGCATCTTCCAGCGCTTCGCCCAGGCGGACAGCTCTGATGCCCGGGAAAAGGGCGGCACGGGCCTGGGGCTCAGCATCACCAAGGCCATCGTGGAGCACCATCGCGGCCACATCGGCTTCACCAGCACGCCGGGTGAGGGCACCACCTTCTTCTTCGACCTCCCCGGCCTCGTGGAGATCCAGGAGAACAGCCACCCTGCGGGCCCCCGGGTGCTCATCTGCGAGGATGATCCCGACTGGGCCCAGGTGCTCCAGCAGATGGTGCAGGTGGAGGGCTGCTCAGCTGACATCGCCGCCACGGGCAAGGCCGCCCGGGAACTGATCGCCAGGCATGACTACGCCCTGCTCCTGCTGGATCTCACCCTGCCCGACGAGAATGGCCTGGACCTGCTGGCCGACCTGCGCAGCCACCCGGAAACCCAGGATCTGCGGGTCATGGTGGTATCAGGCCGGGCCCGGGAGGGTCAACCCAGCCAACCGGGAAACTCGCTTTCCGTGGCCGACTGGCTGCAGAAGCCCGTGGACCAGGCTCGCCTGTCCCGGGCCCTCCAGACCGTTTTCGGCAGCGCCGGGCGGCCCCGGGTCCTCCATGTGGAGGATGACCCCGACCTGATCTTCCTCATCCATTCCCTGCTGGGGGACGCGGTGGACTACCATTCCGCCGGCACCCTGAAGGAGGGCAAGGAGCGGCTGGCGGCCCAGCGCTGGGATCTGCTCCTGCTGGACCTGGGCCTGCCGGATGGTTCCGGGATGGATCTCCTGTCCCAGGTGCCCGCCGGATGCCGCGTGGTGATCTTCTCTGCCGATGCGCCCAGCCGCCAGACATCCACCCAGGTCATCGCCTCCCTCACCAAGTCCGTCACCGACAACGACCAGCTCCTGGCCACCCTGCGCGTGGCCCTGCATCAGGGAAGGCCCAAGCCATGACCCGGAACCTCAAAGTGCTGTATGTGGAAGATGAACCCGACATCCGGGCCGTCACCCAGTTCGCCCTGGAGGATGAAGGCTTCGAACTCTGCCCCTGCAGCTCGGGCGCCGAGGCGCTGCGCCGGGCCCCCGAAGGCCCCTGGGACCTGATTCTGCTGGATGTGATGATGCCCGGCATGGATGGGCCCACCACCCTGCAGCAGCTGCGGGCAGTGCCGGGGCTCCAGGAGACCCCGGTGCTGTTCATGACCGCCAAGGTCCAGCCCGCGGAACTGGCGGAGTACCTGGCCCTGGGCGCCCGGGGCATCATCTCCAAGCCCTTCGACCCGCTCACCCTGGGGGACCAGATCCGCCAGCAGATCGGAGAGACATAGCGTGGCCACCGACTCCAGCACCCGCCAGGAAAAACTCCAGGCCCTTAGGAGTGAATTCGCCGCCAGCCTGCCCCAGCGCTTGGCCCAGATCCGGGAGGCGGCCCGGGACCTGCGCACCGACCCCAGCCATACCCTGGCCCTGGATGGCACCTTCCGGCGCCTGGTGCACAACCTGGCGGGGGCCGGGGGCACCTTCGGCTTCCACCAGTTGGGCCAGGAGGCCCGGGAGCTGGAAGGCGACCTGCTGAACCTGAGCAACGGACGGGGACCTGAGCCCCGGGATCTGGACGGCATCGAGACACGGCTTCTCCAGCTGGAAGCCCTCACCCGCATCCAGCCCCCCAGTGCCACCGAGGAATCCCAGCCCTCCCTCCAGGAAACACCGCAGGTCATAGAACGAAAACCCATGGTCTATGTGCTGGAGGATGACCGGCTCCTGGCGGAGGAACTCGCCCAGCAGCTCCAGCACTTCGGCTACGACTGCCAGGCCTGCTTCTCGCCGGACGAATTCAGGAAGGCCTACGGGCGGCGTCGGCCGGATGCGGTGGTGGCGGATGTGTGCTTCGAGGAGGGCCCCCTGGAGGGACCTGCCGTGGTGGCCGAGCTGCGAAACCGCCCGGGCGACCCCATTCCAACCCTGTTCGTCTCCGCCCAGTCCGGCTGGGAGGCCCGCCTGGCGGCGGTACGGGCCGGGGGCCTCGCCTACCTGCCCAAGCCGGTGGAGGTCACCGGCCTGGTGGCTGAATTGGATCGCCTGACGGGGCGGCAGGTGGACTCGCCCTTCCGCGTCCTGTTGGTGGATGACGAACCCCTGCTGGCCCGCCACTACCAGACCATTCTCCGCAGTGGGGGCCTGGAGGCCGAGATCCTTCACGCGCCCGCCGAGCTGCTGGAACGGCTGGCCGTCTTTCGCCCCGACCTTCTGCTGCTGGACCTGTACATGCCGGCCTGCAGCGGCCTGGAGATGGCCCGCGTGGTGCGCCAGGCCTCGGCCTACACCCACCTGCCCATCGTGTTCCTGTCCTCCGAACAGTCCCGGGATGAACAGCTCCTCGCCCTCATGGAGGGGGGCGACGACTTCCTCAGCAAGCCCGTCTCGCCTGCCCACCTGGTGGGCGCGCTCTCGGCCAGGGCGCGGCGCTTCCGCACCCTCCAGCGCCTCATGACCCGGGACAGCCTCACGGGCCTGCTCAACCACACGAACCTGAAACAGGCCCTGGAGCGCGACCTGTCCTTGTCCCAGCGGCAGCAGCGGCCCCTCAGCTTCGCCATGCTGGACATTGACCATTTCAAGTCGGTGAACGACAGCTATGGCCACCCCGTGGGGGATCGGGTCCTGAAGGGCCTGAGCCGCCTGCTCATCCAGAGGCTGCGAAAGGGCGATGTCATCGGCCGCTATGGGGGTGAGGAATTCGCCCTCATCCTGCCGGATACGGATCTGGAGCAGGCCTTCCAGGTGGTGGACCAGCTCCGCGACGAATTTGCCAACCTGGCCCACCAGCATCGCACCGGCAACTTCACGGCCTCCTTCAGCGGGGGTGTGGCCATGGCGCGGCCAGGCTGCACCCAGGAGCGGCTGATCCAGGCGGCGGATGCCGCCCTGTACCAGGCCAAGGGCCAGGGCCGAAACCGGGTCGTCCGGGCCGCGCCCCCGGAACCCCCATCTGGCAAGGCTGGTGGTCCCGGCGGGAATTGAACCCACGACCTACCGCTTAGGAGGCGGTCGCTCTATCCGCTGAGCTACGGGACCACGAACGGTGATCCCCATTCTATCCTGGAGAGCGGGATGGCACGATTGCCAATCGGCAGTGAAGGGGGAGAACCAGCCGGTGATGGCCCTCGCCCCGCCCCACCCTGCCGATCCCGCAGGCCAGTGATCGCTCGGAGGGTGGAGCTTGACGGAGGAGTGGAGATCATGAGGTGGTATTCCCGCAGCGAGCTGCTGCTCGGCGAGGTGGCCCTGGAGCGGTTGAGAGCCAGTCGCGTCACCATCTTCGGCCTGGGCGGCGTGGGTTCCTTCGCGGTGGAAGCCCTGGCCCGGGCGGGCGTGGGCCACCTGCGCCTGGTGGATCACGATGTGGTGGGCCCCAGCAACCTGAACCGCCAGCTCTTCGCCCTGCGCTCCACCCTGGGCCAGCCCAAAGCCGAGGTGGCTGCCGCGCGGGTGCTCGACATCAACCCGGACTGCGAGGTGCAACCCTGCGGCTCGTTCATCCACCGCGACACCCTGCCCGGCCTGCTCACTCCAAGGCCCGATGGGGTGCTGGACGCCATTGATTCCCTCACCTGCAAAGTGCTCCTCATGCGCAGCGCCCACGACCAGGGCATCCCCATCATCTCGGCCATGGGCGCCGGGGGCCGCACCGACAGCAGCCAGATCCGCGTGGGCGACATCAGCGAAACCCGCCTCTGCCCCCTGGCGGCGCGGGTGCGCCGGGAGCTTCGCAAGGCC
>JBBIHT010000018.1:0-12368 GCA_037446845.1 Geothrix sp.
GGCTGGGGTCGGCCGGCAGGGGCAGGAAGGGAACGACGAGGCCCGTGGCTTCCCGCAGGGCCCGGCGGAGCACCTCGGTGAGGGCGGTGGCTTCCGGCAGGAGCAGGGGCTTCACCCGCAGGCTGGTTCCTGGGGGCATGGGAACACCGGGCCAGAGGTCGGTTTCATAGCCTTGGCCCCCGGGCAAGGCTCGCCAAGGGGGTTGCCGGAAGGTCTGGCGGCGGCCACCCTTGGGCCAGTCCGCCAGGAACTCTTTCAGCACGGCCTTCTCCAGGGGCGCCATGGGCGCCTTGGGCAGGGCGATGGGCGCGGGCGCCCACAGGCGTCCGGGCAGGCGCCGCACGAGCATGGGCTTTCCCGCCAGGCAGGGCAGGCCCGCGTCCAGGGCGCAGACCAGGGCGCCCAGGCGACGCCGATGGGCCTTCAGGGCCGAGCCCAGGTCACTTCCCGCCAGGGGCAGAAGCCCGAGGAGGTTCAGGGCCAGGCCGCCGGCCTGGAGGGTTGCCGCGGCCGCCAGGGGGGCCCGCAGATCCTCGGCGGTGCGTCCCAGCACCAGCACCTGGGGCAGACCGTGTCCCTGCAGCCGCTCCACCAGGATGAGGCCGCCACCAGGCGCCGAAAGCACGGTTCCTCCCAGTTCCGCCGCCGCCTGCAGGGCCTCGGGATTCATCCCAGGGCCACCGCGGCCGCTGGGCCGAATTGTTTGCCAAGGCAGTCCGGTTGCAGGGCAGGTTCCATGGGTCGAGGATACCCGCCCCGGTCCTTTCCCTCCTGGGCAGCGCCGGAAGGCGGGAAGGCCCGCTCTCAGGCCGGTTCGGAGTCGTTCAGCCACCGGTCCTGCCATCGGGACAGCGTGGCCAGGCCAAGGCTGGCGCCGATCAGGGCGCAGGCCATGTCCCACTGGGTATCCCAGGGATCGCCCTGGGTGCCCAGAAAGGCATCCGCCGAGCTGCCGGTCCATACCGCCGTCTGCCATTCCAGCAGTTCGTAGGCGGCGCTGAGGCCCAGCACCATGAGGATGAGCACCAGCAGCGACCAGCCGCCGGGCCGCAGAATGCCCTTGCGGAACAGCACCTCCCGGAAGAGCAGGACCGGTACGAATCCCTGGAACAGATGGCCCAGGCGATCATAGGGGTTGCGGGCCAGGTGGAGCCAGCCCTGGACCCAGTGGCCGGCAGGCACCTCCGCGTAGGTCCAGTGGCCGCCCACCATGAGCACCAGGGCATGGAGGGCCAGGAGGCCGTAGAGCAGGTTCGAGAGTGGAAACCGCCGATGGGTGGCCACCAGCCACGGCAGCCCAATCACGACCGGAGCATTTTCCATGAACCAGGTGAAGCGGTCGGCCCGAGGCGCGAAGCCCAGCAGCAGGAAGGCCGTCGCGGTGGCCAGGGCCAGGGCTAAGGGAAGGCGCTCTGATCGCATCAGCTGAGGATGCCACAGGATGCTCGTCTATGCTGGAGGCCGGGAGGATTCCATGGATCTGGGCTTGGGCGGGAAGGTGGCCATGGTGGCGGCGGGCAGCAAGGGGCTGGGTCGGGCGGCGGCCCTGGCCCTGGCGGCGGAAGGCTGCGCCGTTTCCGTTTGCGGCCGGGGCCGGGAGGCCCTGGAGGCCGCCAGAGTCGAACTGGAGGCCCTGGGCGTGCCCGCCCTCGCCGGGGTGGCGGATGTCTCCCGGGCCGAGGACCTGGACCGCTGGCACAGGGAAACGGAGGGTGCCCTGGGCCCGGTGGACATCCTCATCACGAACACTGGGGGCCCCAAGGCCGCCGTCTTCGGGGATCTGGAGGACAGAGATTGGGTCGCCGGCGTGGATTCCACGCTCATGAATGTGGTGCGCCTGACACGCCTGGTGCTCCCCGGCATGCGCGCCCGGAAGTGGGGCCGGCTTGTCCACATCACCAGCCTGGTGGCGAAGCAGCCCTATCCCCTGCTCACCATCAGCTCCACCCTGAGGGCGGGCCTGTCAGCCCTCACCCGTACCCTGGCCCTGGAGACCGCCATGGATGGCGTCACCGTGAACGCGATCCTCCCCGGCCATGTGATGACGGATCGCCAGCTGCACCTGGCGGAGGTCAAATCCAGGACCGATGGTATGACCGTGGACCAGCACCTCGCCAGCCAGGCCGCCGCCATCCCCGTTGGCCGCATCGGCGAACCCGCCGAGATCGGCGCCGTCATTGCCTTTCTCTGCGGCACCCAGGCGGGCTACCTCACGGGTCAAAGTCTTCTGGTGGATGGGGGGTTGGTGCAGGGCACTTTCTAGCGTGCCCCGCCCCCAGATCCCTGCCCCGGGCTGTCCACGAGCGTCGCGGATCGTTACGGATTTTCCGGGCGGACACCCCTAGGGCAGGGGACCGCCGTCAGCGCTTGATGCCGCTCACGGTCTGGAAATAGTGCGCGAAGGCCGCCATGCCGCCGCTCGCCTGCTCCCAGTCGTAGTTCTCATTGGGGGCGTGGTAGCCGTGGCTGGGCAGGCTGAGGCCCAGGAAGAAGACTTCGCAGCCGAGGATGTCCTCCATGGTCCTCACGGCGCCGATGCTGCCGCCTTCACGCGTGAAACAGCAGGGGGCCTCGAAGGCGAACTGGTAGGCGTCCTTGATGGCCTCGGCGTAGGGGCCGGTCACATGGCCCTTGAAGGGCGCCAGGCCATGCTCTTCGTGGAATTGCACATCAGGGAAATGCTTGTTCACGAAGGCCTGGATGCGCGCGATGGTGGTCTGCTCGTCCATGTCGGGCACCAGGCGGCAGCTCAGCTTCACCTCGGCCCTGGGGGGCACGGCGCTCTTGATGCCAGGGCCGGTATAGCCGCCGACCACGCCGTGCACTTCCATGGTGGGCCGGCCCCACACCCGCTTCATGACCTTCATTGGATCTTCGGTGCGCATGCCGGTGAGCATGTGGTCCCGTTTGAAGGTCTCCACGCTGAACCCCGCCCGGGCCCATTCCTCGAGTTCCTGCTTGGAGGGCTTCACTACTTCATCGTAGAAGCCGGGAATGAGCACCTTGCCCGTTTCGCCATCCATCATGGTGGCCACCACCTTGATGAGCTCGGCCAGTGGATTGCGCGCCGCCCCGCCCACCACGCCGCTGTGCAGATCGTGGTCGGCGGTTTCCAGCGTCAGGCGGAAGCCCTTGAGCCCCCGCAGACCCGCCGGGGTGCTGGGCTTCCCCCGGGTGATCCACACCGTGTCGCTCACCACGATGGCATCGGTGGAGAACCGGGCCTTGTGCCGGGCCAACCCGCCCGCGAAGCTGGGGGAGCCGATCTCCTCTTCGGTTTCCCACAGGAAGTGGATGTTCAAGGGCACGCCCGCGCGCCGGGCCGCCAGGGCGCCAAAGAAGGCCGTCACCGCGGGACCCTTGTCGTCCGTGCTGCCGCGGCCCTTGTAGGTATCGCCGTCCACCACGAAGGAGAAAGGCTCCGCGGTCCACTCCGGCTCGCCCGCGGGTTGCACATCCATGTGGTTGTACACCGTGATGGTGGGCAGGCTGGGATCCTCACCGAACCAGCCGTGGATGAGCGGGTTCCCGCTGGTCTCCAGGATCTCGGACTTGCCGCCGTGCCGTTCGAACAGGGCCCGGGCCGCCTCTGCCACCCGCCGCACATCGGGCTGATGGCTGGGGTCTGCGCTGATGGAGGGGATCTCCACCAGGGTTTTCAATTCGGTCTCAAAGGCTGCGCGATTTTCCGCTGCGAATTGCGCCAGGGCCTCGCGGGTCAACAGGGATGGGTTCATAGATACTCCCGAAGGGTTGAATATCATCCCACGACCGAAAGCATTGTCTATCAAGGGATCCACCCGTCTCCCATGCCATCCGGGCGGGCGGTTATGATCGGACCATCCCGTTGGAGTCACCATGGATCGCTTTGGAAGCTCGAAGTTGCGCATCGGCTGGGCCCTGGTGGCGCTGTTCTTCACCGGGCTGGTGCTCATGGCGATCCGCGGGCAGCAGGGGGTGGAGGGCTCCCAGCTCCTGCTCTTCGGCACGGCCATTCCCCTGGGGGCGGATTCCCTGCGCTCCTATGCCGTGGGCAACCTGCAGGGGATCATGTATTGGATGGTGTCGCTGGTGGTGCTGCTGGGTGCCTACGGTCCCGTCAGCCAGTGGACGGCGGCGGCGGCCCGGGTGGAGCGGCTCAAGGGGTTCTTCGCGGGTACCGGACTGGGCTTCGCCCATGGGTTGTTCCTCTCCCAGGTGGCGCTGATCCCCGTCTGGGCCCTGAGCTGGCGGATCACAGGCGAGGGTTGGCCGCCGGAGCTGCTGCGGGCCGACCTGCTCGGGCTGCTGCTGGGCCTCCAGATGCTGCTGTGGGCGGTACTCTTGTCGCGCCTGCTGAAATCCAGCGCGGGCCTGGCCCTGCTGCTCACCCTGCTGCTCCGCGAACTGGGGCCGAGACTCAGCTTCTTCCTGGATTTCGGCCAGGATCTGGGCTGGAGCGCGGGCCAGGTGAAGGCGCTCGAAGTGCTTGTGCGCCTGCTCCCCATGGCCCAGCTGCCTTCCGACCCCTTCTCGCCGCTGGCCTTGCCTCTATCCATCGGGGGGCCCCTGCTCCTGGGTGCGTCGGCCATGCTGCTACCGGCTCGCCGCAACTAGCAGATGCGCCGCAGCCTGGGGCTCCTCCTTCCAGCGATCCTGCTGGCGCAGACCGCGCAGGATCCGGCGTCCATGCGCCAGAAATTGGCCGTGTTGCAGGGTCGCCTCAGCCAGGTGGACCAGCAGCTGGCGGCCCTGAAGAAACGGCGCAAGGGCGTACTGGTGGACCTCCAGGGCATCTCGCTCCAACGGGACCGGGCCAAGGCCCAGGTGGATGGGGCGCGCCTGCGCCAGGATCAGGCCCAGAGCGAAGCCCAATCCATCGGTCGGGAGCAGGCACGCATCCAGGGCGAGGTGCTCCACCTCCAGGGTGAGCTGCGCAGGCAGGTGCGCTGGCTGCAGGCCCTGGGCCCGCTGGGCGAGTTGGGTTTCTACACCTCCTTCCAGGATTTCGAAGCCTGGATGAGCCGGGGTCGCCTGCTGGCCTGGTCAAGGTTGCAGGACCGCAAGCGGCTGGACCGGGTCCATCTGCTCCAGGGCGATCTGGCCGTGAAGGAAAAGGCGCTGAAGGCCGTGCTGGCCCGTCTGGCAGTCGAGGCGTCCGAGGCCGCCCAGCTCCAGGCCGCCCTGCACCTTCAGGAGGAGAAGCTCTCCGCCTTCCTGGAGGGCATCGAGAAGGATGAGTCGGTGCAGAGGCAGGCCCAGGCAGAACTGGCGGAGGAAACCATCCAGCTGGAGCGTCTGCTGGCGGGGATGCTCGCCAAGCCCCGGGGCGAGGCCTTCGAGGCCTCCGTGGCCTTCGCCTCCCTGCATGGCGAACTGCCCTCGCCCGTGGCAGGTTCCCTGGCCCAGGGGTTCGGCGAGCACCTTCATCCCCGGTTCCGCACCAGGACCATCCAAAGCGGACTGCTCATCTCGGCCGGGAGCGGGGCATCCGTGGCGGCCGTGGCCGAGGGCAAGGTGGCCTTCGCGGACTACTACCAGAGCTATGGCGCCATGGTGATTCTCGATCACGGCGCAGGCTGGTTCACGCTCTACACGCACCTCCTGGGCCTGCAGGTGGCCAAGGGCCAGGTGCTCAGATCCGGGGAGACCCTGGGCGCCGTGGGCGACACCGTGGACGGCCCCCGCCTGGGTTTTGAGATCCGCCACCAGGCCCAGCCCCAGGACCCGCAGAAATGGCTGAAGCGGAAATACCGCTGAGCCCTACCTCACCACATTGCTGGCATTGAACAGCGGCACATAGATGGCCAGCAGCAGGGCGAGGACGACCACGCCCATGAACAGGATGAGCACGGGGCCGATGAGGCTGGTGACCGCGGTGGTGGCCTTTTCCACTTCCTGGTCGAAGAAGTCGGCCACATGGTCCAGCATCTCGGGCAGGGCACTGCTCTGCTCGCCCACCCGCACCATTTCCACGGCCAGGGGATCCAGGAGTTTCGCCTGCTCCAGGGACAGATGCAGGCTGCCTCCCGCCCGGACCTTTTCCGTGATGAGGGCCAGTTCCTCCTTCATGCGCTCGCTGGGACTGGTCCGCTGCACCACTTCCAGGGCCTGCACCACCGGGAGGCCGCCGGAAAGCAGCACCCCCAGGGTGCGGGAGAACACGCTGGAGTGGTACATCCGGTAGAGGGTGCCCACCATGGGCAGCATGAGCAGCAGGCGTTCGGCCAGAGCCCGGCCCGCATCCGTGACGCTCATCCAGCGGATCAGTGCCACCCCACCCAGCAGGGCCAGGCCCTGGAGCCAGAGTGTGGCGCTGATGACCTTTCCCATGCCCAGCAGAAGCCTGGTGAAGAAGGGCATCTCGATGTCACCGCCCGCGTAGAACTCCGCGAAGCGGGGCAGGACCACATTGAAAATCACGCCCAGGGCGAGGACCAGCACCAGCACCAGGAAGGCGGGATAGAACAGGGCCTCGAGGATGCGTCGGCGGCTGGATTGGGCGAACTTCTGGAACTGAAGCCAGCGGGCCAGGACCTCAGGCAGGGTGCCGCTGCGTTCCCCTGCCACCACATTGCTGCGATAGACCGCCGGAAAGGTGCCCACCTGTTCCAGGGCATCGGAGAAGGATAGCCCTTCCCGCACCAGTTCCACCGCCTGGCCGAGGCTGCGGCGCAGGAGGGGGTCCTTCCCGTGGCCCACCAGCAGCTCCAGGGATTGCAGCAGGGGGATGCCGGCCTTGAGGAGGGCCAGCAGCTCCTGGTTGAAGAGCACCAGGGCTTCGGCCTTGATCTCACTCCGGGGCCGGAAGGCCCGGTCCGTGCGGGTGATCTGCAGGGGGAATCCCCCTTCGGCCAGCACCCTGGCTCGCAGGCCCGCCTCGTCAACGGCCTCGAATTCCCGCACCAGCACTTCGCCGTTCGCATGGGTGAGACGGACTGAGAATCGCATAGGCCTACGAGAATACCGGAGAAGCCGGGAGCTCGCGGGGCGCATCCGGCTGCCCGGACAGTCGGGCATTGCTCACCCGCAATGGGTGTATGATGGCGCCGAGGCTCCCTCGAGTATGCGTGCCGCATTCCCCGTACGATTGGGGATCCGCGAGATTCCTGGGGTTCGGGGCTGTCTCCAGAAGCTGGAGCCTGATGCACATGCAAGATATCACCCTGATCCTCATGGCGGCTGGGTGCTGGATCGCCGCGTGCCTGCTGCCCTTCGTGCCGCCCCTGAAGGAGGGCCGCCTCAGCACCGTGGTGGGCGCCTTCGGCTCCCTGCTGGCCCTGGTGGCGGCGCTGCATGTGCTGGTGGGGGGGGCCCCGTCCCAGGTGGACTTCCGCTTCTGGCAGGGGCCTGCGCGCCTGCAGGTGGATGCCCTCTCGGCGGCCTTCCTGCTGCCCCTGCATCTGGTGGCGGGGCTGGGCATCATCTACGGGCTTGAATACTGGCCCGCCAACCTGGCCAAGGGGTTTGGCCGGTCCCTGCGCTTCTTCTTCGGCCTGCTGGTCGCCGCCATGACCCTGCTTTTCGTGGTGCGCCATGGCCTGCTCTTCCTGGTGGCCTGGGAGGCCATGGCCATCTCAGCCTTCTTCCTGGTGGCCACCGAACACATCCAGCCCGAGGTGCGTCGGGCCAGCTGGATCTACCTGGTGTGCACCCACACCGGCACGGCCCTGATCACCGCCTCGGTGATCCTGCTGGCCCATCGGCTGGGGGGCTTCGCCTGGTGCCCCCTCCCGCCGGGGGATGCCTCCCTGCTGGATGCAGGGATCCTGGTGCTGGCTGTGCTCGGCTTCGGGTTCAAGGCGGGCCTGCTGCCCTTGCATTTCTGGCTGCCCGCCGCCCATGCCAGTTCCCCCAGCCATGTATCTGCCATTCTCTCTGCCGTGATGCTGAAAGCCGGTATCTACGGCATCCTGCGCGTGTCAAGCCTTCTCCCCACTGTGCCCTCCTGGCTGGGCGGCGCCCTGCTGGCCCTGGGCGGGGTGAGCGCGGTTTATGGCGTGTGGAACGCCCTGGCCCAGCGGGACTACAAGCGCCTGCTGGCCTACTCCAGCATCGAGAACCTGGGCATCATCGCCATGGGCATCGGCCTGGGCTGGACCGGGCGGGCCCTGGAACAGCCCTGGCTGGTGGCCCTGGGCTTCGGTGGTGCCATCTTCCATGTGTGGAACCATGCCGTCTTCAAGAGCCTGCTGTTCTTCGGTTCAGGGGCCCTGCTGCATGCCACGGGCACACGCGATCTGGAGCAGCTGGGGGGCCTTGGGCTGTGCATGCCCCGCACGGCCCTGGTGCTGTTTCCCGCGGTGCTGGCGGTGACGGCCCTGCCACCCTTCAACGGCTTCCTCAGCGAGTGGTTCCTGTACCGGGGGTTGTTCGCTAGCCTGCGTTCGGGGTTCCCCTGGTCCGCCGGGGTTGCCCTGCTGGCCCTGGTGGTGACGGGGGGGCTGGCGGCAGTGGCATTCGCCAAGTTCTATGGGTTGATCTTCCTGGGTGCCCCCCGCTCCCGGGTGGCGGGCCATGCCCATGATCCCTCCGGGCTGATGATGGCGCCCATGGTGATCCTGGCCCTGCTCACCCTGGTTATTGGTGTGGGCTGCGCAGGGCTGTTGCCCGTGCTGGACCGGGTCATCGCCATCCTGGCACCGGGGCCTGGGGCCTCCCTGGGGGTGCCCCTGGCCTCGGTGCTGGGACGGGATCTGCACCTGCTGCTGGTCATGGAGGGGCTGTTGCTGGCCACGGCCGGGCTGGCCCTGGCCTGGTTGAGCCGCCGGCCCTCCCTGAATCCCCTGGCCGGGGAAGCGCCGCCCACCTGGGATTGTGGCTACGCCGCTCCCTCGGCGCGCATGCAGTACACCGGCAGTTCCTTCGCGGATGGCTGGGCCGCGATGCTGCCCGGAGTCAGCCACCAGGTCCGCGCCATTCGCGGCCTTTTCCCGCGGCCGAAATCGTTCCACTCCGATATCCACGACCTGGTGGGCCGGGGCGCACTGGAACCCTGGTTCGGCAGGCTGTCCGAGCGCCTATTGCGCTTCCGCCGATTTCAGCCGGGCTTCCTGGCGATCTACATCCTGTATGTGCTGCTGGCCCTTCTCGGGGTTTTCCTGTGGCTTCTGGTGCGGGCGAGGTTCCTGGCATGAGGGTCTACCTGCTCGCGGTCCTGCTGGCGGCCCTTTCGGGAGTGCCGGGGCTGTTCCTGAAGCGGCGGGGTGGCGAGGTGGCCGCGACCCTCCTGACCCTTGCCGCCCTGCTGGGCATCGGTGTGGCCCTGAGGGTGCTTCTGGGATCGCCCGTGGAACCCCTGTACCTGCCCGCTCTGGCCTTGGGTACCCCTGGCCTGGTCATCCTCGACCCCATCGGCGCCTGGTTCCTGATGCCCGTGCTGATCCTCTCGGCCTGCGGCGGTTGGTACGGCACCCGCTACTGGGATGACCCCCACGGCGACCCCCGGCGGTTGCGGCTGGTGTTCGGGATCACCGCTGCCTTCCTGGCCCTGCTGGTGTGCGCGGCCCACGCCTGGGTGTTTCTCCTGGCCTGGGAGGGCATGGCCATTTCGGCCTTCGCCCTCGTGATCGCCGAGGATCGTCTGGCCGAGACCCGACGCGCGGCCTGGGTCTACCTGGTTTCCACCCACTCTGGAACCCTCTGCCTGTTTGGCGCCTTCGCCCTGCTGGCGCGGGCAACAGGGCACTGGGAGCTGGGGGCGCTGCCGGGGGGATTCGCGTCCACGGGCACGGGCACGGCCGTGTTCGTGCTGCTTCTCATCGGCTTCGGTTTCAAGGCCGGGGTCATGCCCCTGCATATCTGGCTGCCCCTGGCCCACGCCGCGGCGCCCAGCCATGTGTCCTCGCTGATGTCGGGGGTCCTGATCAAGATGGGGATTCTGGGCCTCGTCCGGGTGGTGGCCTGGGTGCCCGACCCGCCCCTCTGGTGGGGCATGACCCTTCTGGTGCTGGGGGCCCTGTCCGGCATCCTGGGCGTGGCCTTCGCCCTTGGCCAGCACGATCTGAAACGCCTGCTGGCCTACCACTCCATCGAGAACATCGGCATCATCCTGCTCGGCCTGGGGCTTGGCCTGGTGGGCAAGGCCACGGGGCATTCTGCGGTGGCGGCGCTGGGCTTCGCGGGGGCCCTGCTCCATGTGCTGAACCACAGCCTCTTCAAGGGGCTCCTGTTCCTCGCCGCGGGGTCCGTGGTCCACGCCACCGGCACCCGGGATCTGGAGAAGATGGGCGGCCTGGGCAAGGCCATGCCCTGGACCTCCGCAGCCTTCCTGGCGGGCTCCTGGGCCATCTGTGGGCTGCCTCCCCTCAACGGCTTCGTCAGCGAATGGTTCATCTATCTGGGTTCCTTCCGGGCCATGGCGCTGTCGCGGTGGCCCTGGTCCGTGGGCGTGGTCACGGCCCTGGCCCTCATCGGCGCCCTGGCCCTCGCCTGCTTCGCCAAGGCCTTCGGCACCGTGTTCCTGGGCACTTCCCGCTCGGCCGCCGCCGCCCAGGCCCAGGAATCACCCTGGGCCATGCTGGTGCCCATGTCCGTGCTGGCCGGAGCCTGTGCGCTGATCGGCGTGGTGCCCATGGCCTTGGCGCCCCTGCTGGATTCGGTCCTGGCTTTGGTGGACCCTGGAATGCCGGCCCTCTCGGGGCTGGCAAACCTGCCTCTGTTGACGGCCCTGGCCCTGGCCATCATGGTCCTGGCCTGGCTGCTGGGCCGCTGGGGCAGGGGCGCGACCCAGCCTGCCACCGGCAGCCTGGCCGACCTGCCCACCTGGGACTGCGGCTATGGCGAGCCCGTGCCCCGAGCCCAGTACTCCGCCTCCTCCTTCGCGGATGGGCTGGTGAGCGGGGGGCAGTGGTTCCTGCGCCCCAGGGTGCATGCCGCCACCCTGCGGGGGCTGTTTCCCAAGCTGGCGGCCTACGAAAGCCATGTGCCCGATCCGGTGCTGGACCGCCTGCTGGATCCTGTCTTCCGCGTGGCGCGGCGAGGCCTGCTGCTGTTGCATCCCTTCCAGTCGGGGCAGCTGGCGTCCTATCTCTTGTATGTGCTGCTCACACTTCTGTTTCTCCTGATCTGGATGGTGGCCTGACATGTCCCAAGCCCTGATGCCCACGATCGTGAATGCCGTGCTGCACGGCCTCTTGATCCTGCTGCTCCCGCCCCTGATCCCCGGCCTCATCGCCAAGGTGAAGGCGCGCATGGCGGGACGCACCGGGCCGCCGGTGCTGCAGCTCTACTACGACCTGGCCAAGCTGGCCCGCAAACAGGCGGTGTTCAGCCGCACCACCTCCTGGGTGTTCCTGGCGGGGCCCGTGGGCACGGTGGCGGCCCTGCTGGTGGCCTCCCTCCTGGTGCCCTTCGGCCAGACGCTGGCGCCGGTGGCCTTCGAGGGGGATGTGATCCTCTTCGCGTATCTGCTGGGCCTGTCCCGGTTCCTCACGGTGCTGTCGGCGCTGGATACGGGGTCCGCCTTCGAGGGCATGGGCGCGGCCCGGGAAGTATCCTTCAGCGCCCTGGCGGAACCCGCACTGTTCTTCGGCTTCGCGGCCCTGGCCAAGGCCACGGGCAGCCTGTCCCTGACCCCCATGCTCCATGCCCACGGCATGGGCAGCGCGGCCCACCTTTCGGGCCCTCTCATCCTCATCCTGGCTGGCTGGGCCATCGTCTACCTGGCGGAGAACGCCCGCATTCCGGTGGATGACCCCAACACGCACCTGGAACTCACCATGATCCACGAGGTGATGGTGCTGGATCACTCGGGGCGGCCCTTTGCCCTGGTGCTCTACGGGGCCAGTCTCAAGCTGGTGGTGTTGGGGGCCCTGCTGGTGGATCCCCTGCTGCCGCGGCTGGCCCAGGGCTGGCAGAACTGGCTGGCCTTCCTGGGTGCCCTGGGCGTGCTGGCCGTGGCCGTGGGCTTGGTGGAAAGCACCTCGGCACGCTTCCGCATGACCAAGGTGCCCCAGTTCCTGGTGGCCGGAGTCCTCGCCTCGGCCTTCGCCTTCCTGCTGATGCTGGTCTAGGGGGTGTTCATGTCACCGGATTTCCTCATCGCCCTCACCATGCTCACCAACTTCACTCTGGTGGCCACCAGCAGAGTCAACAAGGCCATCCAGCTGGCGGTGGTGCAGGGGGTGCTCCTGGGCCTCATCCCCATTGCCATGGGCCTGGGCAGGCATTTCCACATCCTCCTGGTGGCCCTGGCGGCCATTGCGGTGAAGGGCTGGTTCATCCCCTTCCTGTTTCGCCGGGCCCTGCGCCAGGTGCAGATCCAGCGGGAGGTGGATCCCTATGTGGGCTATACCGTCTCGCTCATGCTGTGCGCGGCGGGGACAGGGCTCAGCCTGGTGCTGGCCCACAACCTGCCCTTGAAGGCGGGCACCACGCCTTCGTTCCTG
>JBBIHT010000019.1:0-12162 GCA_037446845.1 Geothrix sp.
AATCGCTGGCTCGTCATGGCGGCCACGGCCCTGGCCCTGGCCCTCTCCTTCTGGACCATGCGGACCATTCCCCTGGATGCCCTGCCGGATCTCTCCGATACGCAGGTCATCGTCTATTCCAAGTGGGACCGCAGCCCCGACATCGTCGAGGATCAGGTCACCTACCCCATCGTCACTGCCCTGCTGGGGGCGCCGAAGGTGAAGGCCATCCGGGCGTCCTCGGACTTCGGGTTCTCCTATGTCTATGTGATTTTCGAGGATGGCACGGATATCTACTGGGCCCGCAGCCGGGTGCTGGAGTACCTCAGCAAGATCACCGCGAGCCTTCCGTCCGGCGTCAAGACTGAGCTGGGCCCCGATGCCACCTCCGTGGGCTGGGTGTACCAGTACGCCCTGGTGGATCATTCCGGGAAGAACAGCACGGATGAGATCCGCAGCTACCAGGACTGGTTCCTGCGCTACTCGCTGCAGAGTGTGCCCGGCGTGGCGGAGGTGGCCACGGTGGGCGGTGAGGCCCGTCAGTTCCAGGTGAGCGTGGACCCCAACAAGCTGGCCTCCTACCGCATCCCCATGGAGGCCGTCATCCAGGCGGTGAAAAACTCCAATTCCGAGGTGGGCGGTCGCCTGGTGGAATACAGCGGCCGGGAGTACATGGTGCGGGGCCGTGGCTATGTGAAGACCCCGAAGGATCTCGACAGCGCCGTCCTCAGGGCCGAGAACGGGACTCCCGTGCGCCTGGGCGAAGTGGCCACCGTGAGTTTCGGACCGGAACTGCGGCGGGGTCTCGCCGACCTGGATGGCCACGGCGATGTGGTGGGTGGCATCGTGGTCATGCGCCAGGGGGAGAATGCCCTGAATGTCATTGAGCGCGTGAAGGCCCGCCTGGAGCAGTTGAAAGTGAGCCTGCCCGAGGGCGTCGAAGTGGTGCCGGTCTATGACCGTTCCGAGCTGATCCATCGTTCCATCGAGACGGTGAAGCACAAGCTCATCGAGGAGATGATCGTAGTTTCGCTCATCATCCTGCTCTTCCTGTGGCACTTCCCCTCCGCCATCGTGCCCATCATCACCATTCCGGTATCGGTGGCCCTGGCCTTCATTCCCATGTATGGCATCGGGCAGAACGCCAACCTCATGAGCCTTTCGGGCATCGCCATCTCCATCGGAATCCTGGTGGATGGCGCCATCGTTGAGGTGGAGAACGCCTACCGCAAGATCGAGAAATGGATCGAGGCGGGGAAGCCGGGCAGTTTCTATGAGGTGCGTCTCGCCGCCCTGATGGAGGTGGGGCCATCGGTTTTCTTCAGCCTGCTGGTGGTGGCCGTGAGCTTCATGCCCATCTTCACCCTGGTGGACCAGGAGGGTCGCCTCTTCAAGCCCCTGGCCTATTCCAAGAACCTAGCCATGGCCATCGCGGCGCTGCTGGCCCTGACCCTGGATCCGGCCATGCGCATGCTGTTCGCGCGCATCGAGCCCTTCACCTTCAAACCGAAGTGGCTGGCCTGGTCTTTCACCCAGATAGCCGTGGGCAAGTACTACTCCGAGGAGCAGCACCCCATCAGCGTGTTCCTGCACCGCATCTACGAGCCCCCCTGCCGCTTCGTGGTCAAGCATGCGAAGGCCACGATCCTCCTGGCCGTCCTGCTCGTCCTGGGGACGATTCCGGCCTTCATGGCCCTGGGCAGCGAATTCATGCCGCCCCTTAATGAGGGCTCCCTGCTCTATATGCCCTCCACCCTGCCGGGCATCAGCCAGACCGAGGCCGCCAAGATCCTCCAGGTCCAGGACCGGCTCATCCGCACCGTGCCCGAAGTGGACCGCGTCTTCGGCAAGGCGGGACGCGCCGAAACGGCCCTGGACCCGGCCCCCTTCTCCATGATGGAGACTGTGATCCTGCTCAAGCCCGAGGACCAGTGGCGCGACAAGCCCCGGTGGTTCTCCAGCTGGGCGCCGGACTGGATGAAGGCCGTCCTGCGCCCCCTGTGGCGGGATCGCATCACCCAGGAGGAGATCGTGGCGGATCTTGACCGCATCGTGAAACTCCCCGCCATTCCCAATGCCTGGACCATGCCCATCAAGGCCCGCCTGGACATGCTCAGCACGGGCATCCGCACCCCGGTGGGACTCAAGATCAATGGCGCCAGCCTGGAGACCATCGAGAAAATCGCGGTGGAGGCCGAAGGCATTCTCCAGGCCGTCCCCGGCACCCGGAGTGCCTTCGCGGAACGGGCCGCCCAGGGCTACTTCGTGGACTTCGTGCTGAAACGGGACCAGCTCGCGCGGTACGGCCTCAGTGTTGACCAGGCCAACATGATGGTGATGACCGCCATCGGCGGCGACAACCAGAGCACCGTGGTGGATGGCCGGGCGCGCTATCCCGTCAATGTGCGCTACGCGCGGGACTACCGGGAATCTCCCGAAGCCTTGAAGCGGGTCCTCCTGCCCTTGGCCAACGGCTCCACCATTCCCATGGAGGAGATCGCCGAAGTGAAATGGGCCCAGGGCCCTGCCATGATCCGGGACGAGAACGGCCTGCTCAATGCCTACCTCCTGCTGGATTTCGATACCTCCAAGGTGGATGTGGGCACCTATGTCCAGCACGCCAAGGCCGCGGTGGAAAAGGATCTGAAGGTGCCCACAGGCTACAGCCTCAGCTGGTCCGGCCAGTACGAGAACATGCTGCGGGTGAAGGAGCGGCTCAAGCTCATCCTGCCCATCACCCTGGTGCTGATCTTCGGCCTGCTGTATGCCAACACCAAGTCGGCCTTCAAGGCCAGCATCGTCATGTCTGCGGTTCCCTTCAGCGCCATCGGGGCCTTCTGGCTGCTCTACCTCCTCGGCTACAACATGAGCATCGCCGTGTGGGTGGGCCTCATCGCCCTCATGGGCCTGGATGCGGAAACGGGTGTGTTCATGCTGCTGTTCCTGGATCTGTCCCACGACGAGGCCAAGCAGGCCGGAAGGTTGAACACCACCGGCGACCTGGTGGAAGCCATCATCCATGGCGCCGTGAAGCGGGTTCGCCCCAAGGCCATGACGGTGTTCGCGGCCTTCATCGGCCTGCTGCCCATCATGTGGAGCACCGGCGCCGGGGCCGATCTCATGAAGCGCATCGCCGCCCCCATGGTGGGCGGCCTCTGCACCAGCTTCATCCTCGAACTGCTGGTCTATCCATCCGTCTACTACCTCTGGAAACGCAAGGAAGTGGCGGACGGGCCGGTCACCCCTGAACCATCAGGGGGCTCCGATCCGCTGCCAGCCTGATCCGCTCGACCAACACCGATCAAGGAGATCCCCATGAACCTCATCCTGATGGCCGCCATGATGGCCCTGGTCCTCCTCCTCATGCACCGAAGAGGAGGCCACGACCCCGGGGTCCGCACCTCCGCGCCCCATTCGGGAAGCGGGCGGCCAGGGTTCCTGATTCCCGGTTTTCTTTCTCATCAAAGGAGTCCATCCATCCCACGGGTCCTCAGCCAGGCCTGAATGTCGAGCTCCTGGCGTTTCCAGGGCCCGCCCCCATTTCGTGGGGGACAGGAGATGTCATGTCTTTCCTTCATAAATCCGTGTCGCGCCCCTGCACCCCCGGCTGCCACCCTCGTGGCGGGCGGGAGGTGACGGGGTGCCTGCGGATGCCCTTCGTCCCACCGGTGTGGGCCCTCGCGCCTCCGGGCACGATGGATCCGGCGCCTCTCCTGTGCCGGAGCCGGGAGGCGAAGGGAGGCACCCTGCGGGGTGCCGCCGGTACCGGCGTTGACCTGTTCTGGAGGGTTCGGGGCAGCGCCGGTACCGGACCTGCGCGTTCCTTCAGCCGCCAGCTCCTGGTCCGCCCCGCCCCCGGGGTGAGTGGGGACCGGCATTCCTGCATTAAACCTGGACGGAGCGATCTGCGGCCTGGCTTCCGTCCCCTTTTCTCGGCCGCCACCTCACAGGAGGAATCCCCATGCTCACTCTGCTCATGACCCTGGCCCTGGCCGCTCACCCAGGGGTCAAGCCCGCCACGAATGTCCTGTGTCCGGTGCTCGGGCTTAAGGTCCCGGACCAGGCAAAGACCGTGGTCGTGCGTGGCCAGGAATACCGCATCTGCTGCCCCGGGGATTGCGACCTCAAGCTCGCGAAGCATCCAGAGAAGTATCTGAATGCGGATGGCTCCCCGAAAAACGCCAGGAAGGCTGTCAAGAGCCCCGCGCCCGGCCATGGGGGGCATGGGGGCTGATGCACTTCTAGAGGATCCCCTTCGACGCTTCTTCCCGTGGAGGTGTGCCATGGCGCCCTTGCATCCGATCATCAAGTCCTCCCGCAGGGTTTGGATCCTGGGAGCCGTGGCCACGCCCTTCCTCGGCCTGCTGGTCTGGTCCCTGTTCCTGATCCAGGCCACCCGGAACGCATCCCTGGCCTTCGCCCACTGCAGCACCTGGACCCTGGAGGGAGCGAGGCACCTATCCGTCATCGAGGAGGTTCACGAGAAGGCCACGCAATGGGCACAGGGCCAGCATCCGGAAACCGACCTCGCTGACCTGGAGGCCGCGCTGGATCGCCTGGCCGCCTCCCGGCAGGAACTGGGTCGCAACACGCAGGGTGAACCCGACCCCTATCTGGCCGCGGTGGACCAGCACATCAGCGCCTACCTGGCCCAGCTTCAGGCGGTTCGCCAGGTCGGCGCCGGCATCCTCCCGCTGGCCCACGGACCCGGGGAATCCGCGCGCCCCCTCGAATCCCTGGCCGCCCTGGCCCACTTGGATCATCAACACCAGACGGTGCTGGGAAGCGTCCAGGCCCTGGCCCGCTACCACAAGGACATGCTGGCGCTAGCGATCCAGGCAAGCCAGCAGAATGCTGTGCAGCTTTCCCTGTTCGGCGGCGTCTCGCTGGCAATCGCCCTTGCTTTCGGTGTGGCCGGGAGCCTGGCGCTCTACCAGAGGTATCGCAGCAACCTGCTGGCCCGGTTCTCCCGGACCCTGGTGGATACCATCCCCGATGCCGTAATCGCCTGGAGGCCCTCGGGGGAGATCGAAACCCTGAATCCGAGCATGTCCGAACTGCTGGGCATGCCCTCCCTCCAGGTCCACACCGGAACGACCATCCACCTTCTGCTTTCGGAGGAAAACCTGCGCCGCCTGCAGGAAGCCCCTTCTGGAGAGATCATCCGCCTGAACCTTTTCCATGCCACGGGGGCCCTGCGCGTTGTGGATGCCCGGGTTGGCAGGATCGAACACGCCGGTGGGCCCACCCGCCTGGCCGTGCTGCGCGATGTGTCCCGGAAAGTCGAGGAGGAGCGGCGCTTTCTGGAATCCCAGTGGCAGATCCAGGCAGGGCGCAGGGCCAGTTCCATCGCCAAGGATCTGGAGTACGCCATGCACCCGATGCTGCTGGCCCAGGAAATCCTCAAGCCGGAGGAAAACGCCAGCGAGATACGGCTGGACGCCTGGCAGACTCTGCACCGTACTTCCGAACACGCCGCTTTGCTGCTGCGGCAGTTCAACCGGGCCGTGGTCGGTGTGCAGGACGCCCCGGACATCCGCGTGTTCGATCTCCAGGTCTGCCTCGAGGGCCTGATCGAATCCTTCCAGGTGGATCGGGGGACCCTGGCCGGAATCGAGGTGGACTTGGCCCAGGGCCCCAGCCTGGTGCGGGGCCCGGCGGACCTGGTCCGAAGGTGCCTGGAGCTGGTGATCCAGCGGGCGCTCGACGCCTCGGCAGGCCGCGAACCGGTCCGGATCACCAGCGAGCAGCAGGCCGAGACACTCGTGATCCAGGTCCTCGACCACGGGCCGGGCCCCTCCGAGGCCGAGCTCCAAAGGGTTTTCGACCCCTTGTATTGGGTGTCCGGGCATCCGCTCGGCGATGCCTTCGGACTCTTCAATGTGGCGGAAACCCTCCGGAACATGGGCGGAGAAGCCGCTGCGAGCCGGACCGACCAGGGATGGACCGCCTTCACCCTCAGGTTCCCCCTGGAGGGCGAAGCCTGACGGGGCAGGCCCCCGCCCGCGGCGCCTGCGCTGTGGGCGGCTGGCCCGTGCCGTACAGGCAGGACGGCGGCCGGATCGCCGCCGTCCTGCATGACGCTTCGTGCTTTCCTCAGGACACGGGCAGGCCCAGGGTTTCCATGAGCGCGGCCAGGGCCCGCTGGGCCGGCCGGGCGGGGTCGCCCTCGTCGAGGATGACCAGGGTGCGGAGAGGCTTCGCATTCTCCCGGATATCCACCTCGTAGCGGAACTGGTCAGCGCCCGGCAAAGTCGCCTGCGAGGCGAGTTGCTCCAGTTCCGTGAGCCGGGCGACGAGGCACTGCTGCGCCTCGCCGCCCAGGAAGGCTGTATCCATGGTGCCCAGGGATTCCTGGATACCGGCGAAGCCGCCGGTTCGCCGCACTGTCAGGATCATGCAAGGACTCCCCTCACTTGAAGCTCCTGGCCAGTTCCTTCAGCTCGGGGGCCAGCACATCATCGTCCGTGAGGCCGATGCCGGTTTCCATGAGCTTGGGATCGTTGAGCAGGTGCTCGGGCAACTGCATGGTCCCGCAGCAGGTGCTGCGGTTCTGGGGTGCCTTGTCGGCCGCATGATGGTGGGCCTCCAGCTTGAGGAGATCCTTGCCCTCCATGAAATTGGGATCATCCCAGTGCATGGTGCCTTCGTGCATGGCTTTGAGCGGCGTTGGCGAGACCACCACTTCGCGAAGGGTGAAGCGGTTGCGGAGGAAGGTGCGATAGATGGGAGGATCGCCCTGGGTGTGGGAGATGGACAGCATCCGGTTCACCACATCGGCATAGGTGGCACCGATGCCCGGGGCGGCCTGGATGGCATGGACCAGCAGTTTGCACAGGTTGCCGCTGACTTCCAGCAGGACCGCGGCGGGATCCCGGGTGGCGGCCTGGCGCCGTTTCTCGAAGGTGAAGATGTCCGCCAGCACATCGTAGATGGCTCCGGTGAACACCTGGGAGATGGCGTGCACCTCGTTGCCCACCTGGCTCAGCTTCAGGTCATTGTCGGCATTGCGGAGCCCCTGGGGGAAGCCCAGCCCGGTTCCGAACTGTTCAGCCAGGGCGGCGATGAAGTTCTTGTCGTGGAGGTTGGCCTTGGTGAGCGCGATGGCGGCCTCGACCTGGTCCAGCTCGGAAAGCGCGAGGAAAATGGCGGTGAGGTCACCGAAGGATTCATGAAGGCCACCGGTCTGGGGCGGGTTGCCGCCGCTGAGCCAGCCGGGCTTCAGGCCGTCGAGCACCGCATGGCCGGTTTCGTGGGCCACGATGTCCAGGGAGCGGCAGGTGTAGATGGGCGTGATCGAGCCCGAAGGCGTGAAGTAGAAGAATTTCAGAGCCTTCTGGCTGCGGCTGTAATAGGCGTTCGGGGTGACACCCGCCCGCGGGTAGACGGCGATGGGATCCGTGATGCCGCCGGTGTTCCAGGCCCAGGGGATGTTGGCGCCACCCAGTACCCGCTGGTACATGGTGAGGGTGCTCCGCACCACGGCGAAGGCGTGGGCACAATCCAGCTCAGGCGTATCAATGGGGAAGATGAAATCACCCTGGGTGTTCTTGGAGATGGGTGCGATGCCAGGCAGGTTGACGGTGATCCGGCTATCCCGCGGGCCGTTGAGGGTGAAGTTCGGCAGATAGGAGAGGCGCAACCCCATGTCCCCCACCGAGGGATCCTGCTTCCACATGAGGAAGCGTGATCCAGTCAGCATGGGGATGGGAATGGGGATCGGAGACGGCACCGGCAGGGCCGCCGTCCCTGGGTGGAGGCCCATGCCTCGGTGGTTCTGCAGGGCCTCGTAGGCCTGCAGGGTTGGTTCCAGCACTGCGCTTTTCATGGCAGGCTCCTTCGGAAAGGGGGTGAGAGGGGCGGCCAGGCTATGGCACGCCCTCGGCGATCTCGGGTGCCCGCGGTCCGGGTTCCGAGGATGGGTGGGCAAGGCTGATGGGACATTCGGCCCCACGGAGCAACACCAACGCCGACACCGTGGCTACCTTCTGGTCCACTATTGATGGAAAGGTCTCAACCGGACCCGCTTCCTGATTGCCACGCCGCGTTCGCGGGACAGGCGCATCGGAAACACCTTGGCGACCGATGCAGCGCATCCATGGAAGGGACACGAAACGCACAGACTGGCCCGAGGCCGGGACGAAAATATAGGCCCCGGGTCAGGGGGTGTCAATCACCCCGGATCCACTCCCCGCGAGGGTTCCTGCCAAGTTCAATGATCCCAGTCCTGGGTTGGGGAACCAGCCCGCAGGGCGTCCAGCCAGGCCTTCAGCACGAAGGCGGTGGCGCCCCAGAGGGGAGCCTGGGGCAGCTCCAGGCGGGGAATATCCATGGTTAGTCCGTAGCGGTTGATGGGTTCCATGGTCCAGGGCGCCGCGATGAGGGGCCGCAGGGGAAGCAGCAGCACCTGCTCGATTTCGTGATCCAGCTGGAAGGCCGGCGCAGGGGCCTCCCAGCGGAAGAAGACCGGCGTGAAGCGTACCCGGGTCTTGGCGACGCCATCGGGGAAGCAGCCCAGTTCCCAGAGGCCGTCGCGGATGCCGATCTCCTCGGCCACCTCGCGCCGGGCGGTGCTAGGCAGGTCCCGATCCGCAGGCTCCACCATGCCACCGGGGAAGGCCAGTTCGCCCGGATGGTGGGGGGCCCCGAAGCCCCGCTGGACCAGCACCAGCTTGCGCGCTCCCACGGCGTCGCCCCAGAGCAGGACGCCCACCGCCGCGCGGCGGGTGTCCTCTGGAATGCGGATGCTGAGTTTGTGCGGGCTGGAGCCGCGCTGGGCCCGGCGCAGGCTTTCCGCGATGCAGGGCCAGGGCACCGCAGGGGCCTCATCGGGTGGGCGCCAGATCGCCATGGGGCTACTTCACCTTCCCGAACACCGAGCCCTTCACGCGCTCCACGGTGTAGACGCCGCGGATGCGCCGCAGGGCGGCCATGAGTTCCACCAGGTGCACGCGGTCCCGCACCCGCAGGGCGATGTGGAACAGGCCCGCGCCCTCCTCCGTGGCCGAGCCGTGAAACCGCTGCACATTGATGCCCACCCGCTGGATGCCCTCGGAAATGGCGGCCACCATGCCGGGCCGGTCCTCGGTGGTGAGGGACAGTTCCGTGTCGTAGAGTTCTGCGCCATGTTTGCCCCAGGCCACATTCACGCGGCGCTCGGGGCTCAGGGTGGTGGTGCTGAGCTGCGGGCAGTCGGCCCGGTGGATGGCGGTGCCCCGCGACCGGGTGATGTAGCCCACCACCTCGTCGCCCCAGATGGGCTTGCAGCAGGCGGCCAGGGAGTAGAGGATGCCCGCGGTGTCGCCCACCACCACGGAATCCAGGAGGTTCGATGCGGCCGTCTTGGGCTTGGCCCGCTCGGGCTCGGGTACCAGGGGTTCGATGAGGCGGTGGACGGTGAGGCGGCCGAACCCCAGGGCCGCATAGGCCGCTTCCCATCCCGCCAATTTCAACTCCACCAGGCGAGCCTCCAGCTTTGCCTTGGCCTCGGCGTCATCCAGCCGCACGCCCAGGCTTCGCGCCTCGCGCTCCAGTCGCTCCTGGCCCAGGGTGATGGCATGGGCCCGCTCCTCGTCGCGGATGAAAGCCTGGATGCGGCTCTTGGCCCCAGCGGATTTCACGAACCCCAGCCAATCCCGGCTGGGTTTGTGGTCTGGCCGGGTGAGGATTTCCACGCGGTCGCCGTTCTGCAGCGTGTGCTTGAGCGGTACCATGCGTCCGTTCACCTTGGCCCCGATGCAGCGATGGCCCACCTGGGTGTGGATGGCATAGGCGAAATCCACCGCGGTGGCGCCTTCCACGAGGCTGCGCAGATCGCCCTTGGGGGTGAAGACCTGGATGCGGTTGAAGGTGAGTTCGCCCTTGAGGTTGGCCACCAGGTCGCGGCTGTCCTTGGCGTCTTGGTGCAGCTCAACCATGCGGCGCAGGAATGCCACCTGGTTGATCTCAAGGCGGTTGGCGATGCGGCCGTCCTTGTAGGTCCAGTGGCTGGCGATGCCCGCTCGGCGTGCAGGTGCATGTCCTCAGTGCGAATCTGCACTTCGAAAATATCGCCCGAGCCCATGAGCACCGTGGTGTGGATGCTCTGGTAGCCGTTCTCCTTGGGCAGGCTGATGTAGTCCTTGAAGCGCCCCGGAACCGGCTTGTAGAGGGCGTGGACCAGACCCAGCGCCGTGTAGCAGCTGGCGCGGTCCGGGCAGATGATGCGGTAGGCCAGCCAGTCATGGATGTCATCGAAGGCCTTGGCCTGGGCGCCCATCTTCTTCCAGATGCCATAAAGATGCTTGATGCGGCCCGTCACCTGGGCGGGGATGCCCTGCTGGCGCAGGATGGCCTGGATGGAACCCTGGATCTCCTGGGTCTGGCCCGAGAGTTTGGCCCGTCGCGCCTCCACGGCGGCTTTCAGCACCACATACTGTTCGGGCTCCAGCTGGCGGAAGGCGAGATCCTCCAGCTCCAGGCGCACGGCTCCCATGCCCAGGCGATTGGCCAGGGGCGCATAGAGCTCCATGGTTTCCCGGGAAATGCGGCGGCGCTTCTCCTCCTCCATGACGCTCAGAGTCTTCATGTTGTGCAGGCGGTCCGCCAGCTTCACCAGCAGCACGCGCACATCCTTGCCCATGGCCACCAGCAGCTTGCGCACATTCTCCGCGTTGAGCAGGTGGCGATCGGTGAAGGCCAGTTTGCTCATCTTGGTGAGCCCATCCACGATGTCGGAGATCTCCTCCCCGAACTGGGCCCTCACCTCCGCCTGGGTCATAAGAGTGTCTTCTACCACATCGTGCAGCATGCCGCAGGCCAGGCTGGCGGCGTCCAGGCGCCAATCCGCCAGGCTCTGGGCCACCGCCAGGGGATGGAAGAAATAGGGTTCTCCGCTCTTGCGGATCTGGTTCCCGTGCATCTCCTTGCCCACGAGGAAGGCCCGGTACAGCAGGCCCACATCCCCCTTCGGGTGGTGCTGCAGGAAGGAGGCCTTCATGCGGTCGAAGGCGCCTTCCAGGGTCAGGCAGGACTCGTCCCCACAAGCTGAGCCTTCCCCCTCGCGGAGGACGGGCTCCGGGGGTTTCCCTGGGGTGGCCATGCTAGGAGTGTCGCGCAGGCCCCGGCGGGATGCCAGATGGAAGTGCGGGAAACAGGGGCGATTCGTTCCTGGGACTGCATGCGCTGGGAACCCCTGCCTCCCCATGGCGCCCAGGGCGGAGGGGACACCCGCCCCTGCTTTTGCTTTTTCGCCCGGATTCGTACGACACTCGAGACATGCCGCGTCGTGCCGCCCCCTCCGATGATTCCAGCTACAAGGGCTGGACGCGCCCGGGCCCCGTGCCCCCCGGCGGGGTGGACCTGGAACCCGGCGAGACCCTCGACGGGCTCAGCGGCCACTGGCGCATCTTCCAGTTGCGGAAGGGGCACCGCTTCAGCGTGGATGATCTGGTGACGGCCTGGTACGGCACCACCTGGTGCCCCCGGCCCGGGCGCATCGCGGACCTGGGCTCGGGCATCGGCAGCGTGGCCCTCATGGCCGCCTGGCGCTGCCCCGGCGCGAGGGTCCACACGGTGGAGGCCCAGGAACAAAGCCTGCGCCTGGCCCGCAAGAGCATCGCCTACAACGGCGTCGCCGCCCGCGTCCTCCCCCGTCTCGGGGATCTGCGCGATCCCCATCTGTTCGCGGACGAGGCACCCTTCGATCTGGTGCTGGGCACGCCGCCCTACTGGCCCGAGCGTGACCGCCTCCCCGCCGCGCAGGCCCAGGCTGTGCCCGCCCGCCTCGAAGTGCGCGGGGGCATCGCTGACTATGCCCAGGCCGCCGCCCGCCTCCTCTCGCCCGGTGGCCTCTTCGCCTGCGTCTTCCCCAACGACCAGCGCCCCCGCGCCCTGGCAGCGCTGAGGGACGCGGATCTGCTCTGCCTCCATCGCCGCGAAGTCGTCTTCAAGGAGGGCGAGCCCTACGGCCTTGACCTGTTCGCCGCCACCCGCCGCCAGGATCTGCCCGAGGATTTCGAAAACCGGGCCGCCTGTCCCGAGGTGGAACCCCCCATCCTCATCCGCCACCGCGATGGCACCGTCGCCCCAGACATCGCCCGCCTGCGGCTCGCCGTAGGCTTCCCGCCGGGGCTGTGAGGGGCTGCGGCAGGAGGTTGCGTCCCCGCTCCCGGCTGGTGGCATTGGGCCAGGTTCGCACCAGGC